>CALGOH010000253.1 GCA_937957985.1 uncultured Verrucomicrobiae bacterium | reverse complement strand
CAGGTCGGAGGCGGCGAGTGCGAGGTCGCGGATCTGTTCACCATCGAGACGGAAGCGCGGCCCGCGTGACAGCAGGCGGTTGGCGGGATCGACCTCCAGCTTCAAGGGCGTGACGGTGGCCGACTGGCGGTAGGTGGCCGAAGTGACGATCAGCCTCGCCATGTGCCGATGGTCCCAGCCGGAATCCATGAATTCGGCGGCGAGCCAGTCGAGCAGCTTCGGGTGGCTCGGGCGGTCGCCCATGATGCCGAAGTCGCCGACGGTCTCGACGATGCCGGTGCCGAAGATCTGCGCCCACAGGCGGTTCATCGTCACGCGCGCCGTGAGAGGGTTGTCTTTCGAAACGAGCCACTTCGCGAGACCAAGGCGGTTCTTCGGCAGGTCGTCGGCCATCGGCGGCAGGGCGGCGGGAGTGCCGGCGGCGACCTTCTCGCCCTTGTCGGTATAGACACCGCGCTCGAGGACGTGGGCGAACGGCTCGCTGTCCTTCTTTTCCTCCATCACGAGGGAAATCGAGCCGCGTTGCCTGATCTCTCCCATTTCGCGATCAAGAGGCTTCTTGCGGGAGCGAAGGTCGATCGAGGGGCCATCGACGTAGTTGAGGTAATAGTCGAACACCTTCTTCTCCTGATCGGCATTCCACTGGTCGCGGGGGGTGGCGATCGTATCCGCGATCTGGCCGAGGCTCGCGAGTCGCTTGATCTCCTCCTGGCCGAGCAACCGCCGGTAGAGGCGGAAGTCCTGAAGCGCGACCTTGCCGCCGGTCAGCTTCGAATCTCCCTCGGCGCGGGAACCGAGGATCAGCGGAGCATCGGTGACGATGTTGCCGCCGACCGTGTTGGGATCGGACCCCATGCGCGCCCTCTCGCCATCGACGTAGAGGCTGAGCGCCTGGTGTCCGGCCTGGCGTCCGTCGAAGGTGATCATCACATGATGCCACTGGCCGGCCTTCAGGCCCTGGCCGCGCCGCAGCTTGTTCGCGGCGTCGGGCCAGGTGTCGATGACATGGACCGCCGGCTTGTTCTGATCGAGGAACAGGTCCCACCCCTTGAGCCCCTGGCTCGGGCTCATTCTCGAGATGATCGCGCCGCTCGGCTTGCCCTCGAAATACACGTAGCCTCCCAGGGTGACCTGGTCGCCACGTCCGAAGGACGCATGGTCCCCGAGCACGATCGGCTCGCCGGAGATCACCGGTGCCTTGCCCAGCGGGCCGCTGATACGCTCGACCGCGGCCGGCCACTCCCGGGTCTCGCCTTCCGAGTAGCCCTTGAGCGGCCCTTCGGGATCGTTGAGCGGCAGGTAGAACGCGAGCGTGGAGTCGAGGTCCTTGGGGTCCTGAAGGGTCGGTGCTTTGACCCACTCCTCGAACAACGGCTTCGCTTCCTTGCTCCGCTTTGCGAGGGCGGCATCCAGCTCGGCGATCTGGTCGTTGAGTTCGGCATGGCGGGTGCGGTCTTCGGGAACGGGGACGAACACGTTGGGCGGATGGTTCGCGTCGTTGCGGTCCATCGCATGCATCGTCGTGTTCCGGAAGAATGCGTTGAAGGAGTAGTTCTCCTTGATCGAGATCGGGTCGAACTTGTGGTCGTGACACGAGGCGCAGCCGACGGTCAGTCCGAGCCACACCGCGCCGGTGGTGTCGGTGCGGTCCTGGGCGTAGATCGCGTCGTATTCCTCGGCGATCGCGCCGCCCTCGCCGGTGGTCGGCAGGCAGCGGTGGAAGCCGGTGGCGACGATCTGGTCGAGCGACGGCTCCGGCAGCATGTCGCCGGCGATCTGCTCGATGGTGAACTGGTCCCACGGCATGTTCTTCTCGAAGGCGCGGACGACCCAGTCGCGGTAGGGCCAGATGGCGCGGTAGTTGTCGATGTGGATGCCGTGGGTGTCGGCGTAGCGCGCGGCGTCGAGCCAGTAGCGCGCGAAGTGCTCGGCGCTGGCGGTGGTCCCGAGAAGACGATCGGCCTCGGCCTCGACGGCGGCCTGCATGTCGACTTCCGCGGCCTTCACGAAGGCATCGACCTCCTCGGGCGTCGGAGGCAGGCCGGTGAGGTCGAGGTGCAGCCGTCGGCAAAGGCGCGCCGGGTCCTCTTCGGGGTTCGGTTCGAGTCCGTTGTCGGCGAGGCGCTTGGCGACGAACTTGTCGATCGGCGACACGCCCCATTTGGTCTCGGGCGCTTCGGGTTTCTCAACCGGGAGAAACGACCAGTGCGCCTGGTATTCGGCGCCATCGTTGATCCACCGCTCGAACAGCGCGATCTCACGCTCGTCCAGCGTCTTGTGGGACTCCGGAGGCGGCATGATGGTTTCCGGGTCGTTGCTGTGCAGCAGTTTCACGAAAAGCGAGCCCTCGGCGTCTCCCGGGATGATCACCGGCTCGCCGTTCGCCCGTGGCTTGAGGGCCTCCTCGGCGAGATCGAGCCGCAGCGGCTCGTCCTCCGGGAAGCGGGTCTTCTCGTCGGGTCCGTGGCATTGGTAGCAGTATTCCGAGAGAATGGGCTGGATGTGCTCGTTGAACGTCACCTCCTGGAGGGGCGGCGCGGCTTCGCCGGACACCGCCGTGGCGGCCTCGGCGGGAGGCTTCTCGCCGAGGGTGACGATCGGCTTTTCCCGGCACTGGACGAGGAAAAGGACGCCGAGGCCGAGGCATGCCGGGATGGAGAAATTTTTCATCAAGACGCGCGGGAAAGTAGGGTCTTCGGAAGGCAGCCGCAAATACCCAGTTTCCCTGATTTGTCTTTCAATCGGCCCGTCCGCCCTGCTGGGCTGCGGCCATGTCGGCGGCGGATCCATCACGGGCTTTGGCGGCGGAGCCGTGCCCGTCGCTGCCGCCGCCGCGTCCGGACATGAGCTTCCGGGAACTGCGGGCGCTGGGAAGACGCCGCGATTCGCGGTTCTACGAAACCGCGCTGACCTATGCGCAGTGCCTGTGGTGCCGGGGGCTGCCGGCGCAGTCGATCCTCCAGCTCGACCGTGCCTGGGGGGCGGATCTGGCTGGTGACGATCCGGTTCTGGAGCGGTGGCCGTCGCCCTACCGGGCACTCGCCTGGATGCTCGAGCGGCGGCCCGAGGGGCGGTTTCGCGGGAATCCCGTCCGCCATTGCCCGCACCTGGCGACGCGCGTGCGCGGAGAGCGCCGCGAAGCGCGCTCGTGGCGCGCGTGGGCGTGCTTTCATCTTTCGGAAGACATCCTGCCCGCGGGGGAGTTTCCGCGCGACCAGCGGCAGATCGAGCGGGAGGGGCTCGTGATCCCGGAGTCGGAGGAGGTGGCCGGATGCCTTGAAAATGTCGGCTGGCCCCGCGAAGGAGAGGTCTGGCGAGCGGCTCGACGGGAAACCGAGGCACCCCGGCGATGATCGGATCCGGGTTCTCGACACGGAGGCACCGGGTTCGATGAAATGGACCGGATACATGACCCGAATGCTTATTGCCGTGGTTCTCGGCTTTGCCTGCCTCTCATGCGACGGGCGGCGGGCCTGCGAGGAAGGTGGGCGATCCCGGCTCGGCCGGTGTCTCGGGGTTTCCGAGTTGCCGCCGTCCGTGAAAATTGGCGCGTCGACGATCGATTCGGATGACGGCTGGGCCTGCTGGCAGATCGAGTTCTCCGTTCCGGAGGCAACGTTCGGAGCACTGCTTGAAGGGCGGGAATGGGTTCATCAGGCGTTCGATGAAACCAGGGCTCCGAATTTCCAGGCGATCACGATCGATCCGGCGTTCGAGGCAAGCGGCGTGTATTCGCGGCGCGACGAGTCCAACGGGCTGGTCGAGGTTTTCCACGAAGCGGAACCAGGCCGTTACTTTCTTCTCTACCGATGGGAGAACCCGTGATGACCATTTCGAGGAATATGAGGGTCCGAATCGAGATCATCGCGGCGGCGATCCTCATCATCGTTCTCGGCGTGCTGGTCGGGGCGTTTCTGCTTCGTTCTGACCAGTATCACACGCCCGAACGGCGGGCCGCCAAGAACCGCATGATCGCGGAGATCGAGGGTCAGGTCCTAGCGGCTGCGCCGGAAGACGGACTTGCTGACGACGTTTGGTGGAATGATGAAATGATGCGGTTTGCCGACGGGTCGTGGATCGCCTACCGGGCCCGGTGCCACAAGAAGGATCCCAAGGTTTACGATCTCTTCATCGGCTTGGGATCGGACGGACAGTGGTACCATTCCACCTTCCACTTCTGTGTGGGGATGATGGTCCTGCACAACGAGCCGCAACCCGAGAGCCTCGACGTGTTTGTCTCGGAGTATGCGCTGAGAAAGTTTGACGGTTCGTCCGACGACGCCTTGCTGCCGACCTGGCCTTGATCACCTGGATTTCCCCAGCGTGCTCCTTTTGCATGCCTTCGCTTGTCTGCGGTGGGCCGCCGGGTTTTGCTCCGCGCGATGTCGTGCGGGCTGCCGAAGCTGAATTATTCCGAGGCGCTGCCGGTGGTGGCGCGTCGGCGCGAGATCGTGGAGGCGATCCGCGGGCATCAGGTGGTGGTGGTCGTTTCGGAAACGGGATCGGGCAAGACGACGCAGTTGCCGAAGATGGTGGCGGAGGCGCTGGCCGAAGTTCCCAGTGACAAGGGCCAGGTCCCAAAGGGAAGACTCCGCTGGATCGGCTGCACGCAGCCGCGGCGGATCGCGGCGGCGAGCGTGGCGGAGCGGGTGGCGGAGGAACTGGCGGTGCCGCTCGGCGGCTTCGTGGGGTATCAGGTGCGCTTCGAGGACCGGACCTCGAAGGAGACGCGGATCAAGTTCATGACCGACGGGATCCTGCTGGCGGAGACGCAGGGGGATCCGGAACTGCGGCGCTATGATGCGCTGATTCTGGATGAAGCGCACGAGCGGTCGCTGAACATCGATTTTCTGCTGGGGTATCTGAAAAGGTTGCTGGCGAGGAGGCCGGAGCTGCGGATCGTGATCTCCTCGGCGACGCTGGACGCGGGGGCGTTTGCGGAATTCTTTGCCGATGGGGCGGGCGCGACGCCCGCGCTCATTGAGGCGGAGGGGCGGACGTTTCCGGTGGAGGAGCGGTTCATGCCGGGGGATGACGACGAGGATCTGGCCGATGGGGTGGTGCGGGCGGTGGATTGGCTGAGCGGGGTGGAGGATGGCGACGTGCTGGTCTTCCTGCCGGGGGAAAGGGAAATCCGGGATTGCGCCGAGGCGCTGGAGGGGCGGCGGTATCGCAACACCGAGGTGCTGCCCTTGTTCGCGCGGCTGGGGCTCGGCGACCAGCAGCGGGTGTTTCATCCCGGGCCGAAGCGGCGGATCGTGCTGGCGACGAACGTGGCGGAAACCTCGCTGACGATTCCGCGGATCGTCTGCGTGGTGGATTCCGGGCTGGCGAGGATCAGTCGCTGGAGTCCGGGCCGCGGCGTGCAGCGGCTGCAGATCGAGGAGGTGAGCCAGGCCAGCGCGCGGCAGCGAAAGGGTCGCTGCGGGCGGGTGCGCGCGGGGGTTTGTGTGCGGCTCTACGATGAGGAGAGCATGGCGGCGCGGCCGGAGTTCACCGACCCGGAGATCCGGCGCAGTTCGCTGGCGGGGGTGATCCTGAGGATGAAGTCGCTGGGCCTTCCGGACATCGAGGACTTTCCCTTCCTCGACCCGCCGGCGCCGAAGGCGATCTCCGAGGGATATCGTACTTTGCGCGAGGTCGGGGCGCTGGATCGTGACCGGCAGCTCACGGAGTCCGGACGGGAAATGGCGCGGATGCCGGTGGACCCGCGGCTGGCGCGGATGCTGATGGAGGCAAGGGAGGAGGGTGTGTTGGCGGACGTGCTGCCGGTGGTGGCGGGGCTGGAGACGCAGGACCCGCGGGAGCGGCCGAAGCAGAAGGAGGCCGACAGGGCGCAGGAGGAGTGGCGGCACGAGGAGAGCGATTTCCTGTCGATGCTGCTGCTGTGGCGGGCGGTGCAGGAATTCAGGAAAGGTCGGCGCTGGCACGGGAACCGGTTGAGAAAGTTCTGCCGGGAGCGCTATCTGAACTACCGGCGGGTGATCGAGTGGGCGAACGTGCATGATGAACTGGCCGAGTTGGTGAAGCGGGAGCTGCGCTGGCAACCGGGGAAGCCGGCGGAGCGCTTGCCGGACGACGCCTGTTTTCATCGGTCGCTTCTGGCCGGCGTGCCGCGCCAGTTCGGACTGTGGGATCGGGAGGAGCGGGCGTATCGCTCGGCGAGTGGCGGGTTCTTTGCGGTGTTTCCGGGATCCGGTTTGTTCGGTGGAAAGCGGTCCGAATGGGTGATGGGGATGGAACTGGTCGAGACCACCCGGTTGTGGGCGAGGCGGCTGGCGAAGATCGATCCGGCATGGGTTGAGCAGGTGGCACCGCACTTGTGTCGGAGCCGCTATTCCGACGGTCACTGGGAGGAAGGCCAGGGCGCGGTGTATGCGAAGGAGACGGTGATCTGCGGCGGACTGCCGGTGGTGGCCGGACGGCGGGTGCATTTCGGACGGATCGACCCGGAGGGCGCGCGGAAGATCTTCATCCGCGAGGGACTGATGCAGGGCGGGGTGAAGGGACAATCGAAGATCGTCGAGCGGCTGCGTGAGCTGCGCGGTGAGATCGAGCTGATCGAGCACAAGCTGCGCCGGCGTGACGGCTTGTGGAGCGAGGAGGCGGTGCTGGATTTCTACGAAAGCCGTCTGCCCGACGGGATGAGCACCGCGAAGGCCTTCCATCGTTGGCGCAAGGATCACGAGGACGCGAACCTGCCAGGCCGGGAGGATGTGGTGCTGGAGGATCTCGAAGGCTTGGACCTTTCGGGATTCCCCGACTGGATCGAGCACGACGGGCAGGAATACGCGGTGTACTATCACTGCGATCCCGGGGCGCGGGACGACGGCGTGACGCTCGGCGTTCACATCGACCAGTTGCCGCACATGCGCGACTGGCTGCCGGGCTGGGGGGTGCAGGGCGACCTGGTGCGGCGGGCGGAGTTGCTGGTTAGCCTGCTGTCGAGGCATATGGGGGGTGGGG
>CALGOH010000252.1 GCA_937957985.1 uncultured Verrucomicrobiae bacterium | reverse complement strand
GTCGCCGACGAGTCCGGATGGCACTGGGGTCTGTTCACCTATCTGGCGGTGATGATGTCGCTGATCTACGCGGTCGGTTACACCTTTTTCAATGTTCCGCACGTCGCGATGGGCTACGAGTTGAGCACCGACTACAACGAGCGCACGCACCTGTTCAAGTGGCGGCAGTTCTCGTATGCGGCGGCCGGATTTCTGACGCCATGGTTCCTGCCGCTTTGCATGTGGTTCGAGGGTCCGCGCAGCGAGGTGGCCAAGGGATCGGAGGGGGTGATCGCGGTAAGCATCATCGCGGCGGCGGTCATTCTTCTGACGGGTTTGCCCTCGGTGTTCTTCTGCAGGGAAAAGTATCAGGTGGAGAGCGTGGAGGACAAGGTGTCCTTCCTTTCCGCCGCGAAATTGACGCTCGGCAACAAGCCGTTCTGGCTGCTGGTGGTGAGCAATTTCATCGCCAAGTTCTGCATGGCGATCACCGGCATTTTTTTCGTCTTCATCTTTCTGCATTACCTCGGGGCGGGCGACCAGAAGGCGGGGGCGGGGTATCTCGCCGTCTTTTTCAATGCGATCAACCTCGCCTGCTTCCTCGCCATGGCTCCGGTCGCGCTGCTCACCGAGCGGATCGGCAAGAAGGCGGCGCTGATCCTGATGCTTTTGATGAGTGCTGTCGCCTACGTGTCGCTGTGGTTTACGTTTTCGGACTCTCCCGAGGCCTACGTTCGGTTCGATTTGCCGTGGTTCGGGAGCGTCAGCATGCACTGGGCGAGCCTGATCACCGCCGCGATGATCGGGGTGTTCACGAATACGATGCCGATGATCAACAACTCGATGCTGGCCGACGTGTGCGACCTGGACGAGCTGCGCTCCGGCCGGCGCCGCGAGGCGTTCTACGGCGCGGTGTTCACCACCACCGACAAAATCGCGCTCGGCGTGGCGCTGGGCTTGCAGGGTCTGCTGCTCGCCTATTCCGGCTTCGACGCGAAGCTCGATCATCAGACGCCGGAAACCATCCGCTTCTGGCTCCTCGCGTTGGTGGTCACCCAACCCTTCGGCTTTTTCGTCGGAATCGTCGCGGTACTCTTCTACCCGCTCAGTCGGGCCAGATGCCACGAAATTCGCCGACAACTCGACATGCGAACCGCCGCGAGGCGCGCCTCGGCGGCCCAGGCTCCTCCCGCTCCATGACCAATCGCGCGGACATCGACTACCGCTATCGGGATCCCGGGCTGGAGCCCGAGCGCCGCGCGGAACTCCTCGTCGCCCAGATGACGCTGCGCGAGAAGATCGCGCAGATGCTGCATGCCGCGCCGCCGATCCCGCGGCTCGGGGTGCCCGCCTACAATTGGTGGAACGAATGCCTGCACGGCGTCGCCCGCGCCGGCCGGGCGACGGTGTTTCCCCAGGCCATCGGCATGGCCGCGACCTTCAACGAACCGCTGGTCGGAAAAATTGCGGAGGCGATTTCCGATGAGGCGCGGGCGAAGCATCACCAGGCGCTGCGGCAGGATCACCGGGGCATGTATGTCGGCCTGACATTCTGGTCGCCGAATATCAACATCTTCCGCGATCCGCGCTGGGGCAGGGGACAGGAAACCTATGGCGAATGTCCCTTCCTCACGTCCCGCCTTGGCGTCGCATTTGTAAAGGGACTTCAGGGCGACGATCCGAGGTATCTCAAGCTGGTGGCCACGCCCAAGCATTACGCGGTTCACAGCGGACCGGAACATTTGCGCCACAGCTTCAATGCCGAGGTCGGTCAGCGCGACCTGCGCGAAACCTATCTGCCGGCCTTCGAGGCCTGTGTGCGCGAGGGCGGGGCATGGTCGGTGATGGGCGCCTACAACCGCACCAATGGCGAGCCGTGCTGCGGCAGCGACACGCTGATCCGTAGGATTCTGCGCCAAGAGTGGGGCTTTCGCGGCTACTACGTCAGCGATTGCTGGGCGATCAAGGATTTCCACACCACGCACGAGGTCACGCAGACCCCCGAGCAATCGGTCGCGCTCGCGGTCCGGACGGGCTGCGATCTGAACTGCGGCGACATCTATCCGCGCCTGCTCGAGGCGGTCTCCCAGGGGCTGGTCGGCGAGCGGGAAATCGACACCTCGGTGCGGCGACTCTTCACCGCCCGCTTCAAGCTCGGCATGTTCGATCCTGAGGAAATGATTCCGTGGTCGAAGCTCGGGCCGGAAACCGTCCATTGCGCCAAGCACCGGAAACTCGCCCACCGGGCGGCGCGGGAGTCGATCGTGCTGCTCAAAAACGAGGGCGGGCTGCTGCCGCTGAGCAAGGAAACCCACTCGATCCTCGTGGTGGGCTCCAATGCCTGCGACATCGACGTGTTGCTCGGCAACTACAACGGACTCTCGCCGCAGCTCACGACCCTGTTGGAGGGTATTACGGGCGCGGTTTCCGCAGGCAGCAAGGTCACTTATTGCAACGGCAAGTCCGCGGTGGAGACCGAGTGGTTTCTCCGCGACGCCGATGTGGTCATCGCCTGTCTCGGCTTCACGCCACAAATGGAGGGCGAGGAGCCCGGCGACGTGGGCGTGCAGGACGGCGAGGGCGGCGACCGCCAGCGGATCGACCTTCCCGACCGTCAGCTGGACCTGCTGGAGACGCTCAAGGCGAGCGGTAAGCCGGTCGTGCTCGTCGTCACCGGCGGCGGTCCGGTCGGGCTGGGGTGGGCCAAGCGACACGTTCCCGCCATTCTGATGGCGTGGTATCCCGGTGAAGCCGGTGGTCGTGCGGTGGCCGACGTGCTCTTCGGCGACTGCAATCCCGCCGGGCGGCTGCCGGTGACCTTCATCAGGTCGCTGGACGATATTCCGGAATTCATTGACTACCGCATGCGCGGACGCACTTATCGCTTCATGGAGAAGGAGGTGCTCTATCCGTTCGGGTACGGCCTGAGCTACACCACCTTCGACTATGCCAATCTTCGCGTCCGGGGTCTCGGGGTCAGCGTCGATGTGACGAATTCCGGGCGGCGTGACGGTGACGAGGTGGTGCAGTTGTATCTGAGTTTCCCGCCCACGGACGTCCCGGTTCCGATCCGCCAACTGGCGGGATTCCGCCGCATCCACCTGCGCGCCGGACAGAAGAAATCGGTGTCTTTCGAGCTTCAACGCCGGCAGTTCGCGGCCTACGACGACGAAGGGACTCCGTTTTTTTCCGACGGGGAATTCACCATCCGCATTGGTGGCGGGCAAACCGACGGCGTCAGCCAGTCGATCGCACTTCCGCCCGACCATCGCTCCAAAACCAGAAATCCATGACGAATCGAGCGCCAGGCATCACTTGGAAAACCGGCATGGCCTACGCCCTGCCGAATTACGGCCTGGCGCTGATGGTTGGTCCGGCACTGGGAATCCTCAACGGGTTCCTGGCCAAGGAATACAATCTCGACCTGTGGGCCATCGGCGTTGTGATGATCGTGGCGCGTCTCTTCGACGCGGTCACCGATCCCATCGTGGGGATCGCATCGGACAAGACCCGGAGTCGGTTCTGGGGACGGCGCTCGTGGCTGACCGCCGGAATGGCGCTATCGCTGGTTGCGATGTATTTCATTCTCATCGAGTCGAAGGACCTGACGCCGGGATTCTTCTGCTTCTGGATGCTCGTCAGCTTCCTCGCATGGACGGTTTCGGAAATTCCCTATCTCGCGTGGGGAACCGAAATCGCGCTGAATTACAACGACCGAACAAGGATCTTCAGTTACAAGTCGGCCGTCGGCTACGTGGGATCGCTGGTCTATCTCGCGCTGCCGCTTTTGATCGCCTTTTACCAGACGAAGGTTCTCGGTGTTCCGAAATCCGAGACCACCCTGGATTACACGCCGCTGTCGATGCATGTGACCTTCTGGATGCTTGCCATCGCGATGCCGCTGGGCCTCCTGATCGCCCTCAAGGTCTGCCCGGACGGCGCGCACATCAGCCACCCCGAAAAGAAGGACATCAGGCGTATGCTGAAGCTGATGCTGGCCAACAAAGCCATGCGGGTCTTCAGCGGATCGTTTCTCCTCCTCGGGCTGTCCTGCGGACTTCAGATCGGTTTGGCCTACCTGCACCTGTCGGTGTATCTGGCGGTCAAGGACATCGCCACGATCTACCTTTTCGCCTACGTCTGCTCGCTGGTGGGCGTGCCGTTCTGGATCTGGTTTTCCGAGCGCTTCGGCAAGCATGTGGCTTTCATGACCGGTCTCTCGATCACGATTCCGCTGTTCATCGCTTTGGCGCTCATGGAGCCGGCGACGGGGCAGGAGCTGGTGTGGAACCGGCCCATCGTCTTCTGGGAGTACCTGGCGACCCTCTGCGCGCTGAATTTCTGCCAGGTGGTGTTCCAGGTCATGCCGCCGGCGATCCTGGGAGACATCGCCAATTCCGACATGATCGAGACGAAGACCGACGAGACGGGGACCTACTATTCGAGCTACACCTTCGCCTTCAAGAGCGTGCTGGGCGTCGGTCAAGGTGTCGCGCTGCTGATGGCCGGCGCGGTATTCGGATTCATTCCGACCCGGACCGAGCAAACCGATCTGGCCGCGTTCGGATTGAAGCTAGCCATGGGCTACGTGCCCGCAGTACTGACCTTGTTCGGGGTGCTGATCATGCTGCGCTACCCGCTGACGAAGATGAGATACGAGGAGATCCAGGCCAAGCTCAAGGAGATGGGCTTGAAGACCGACTAAGCCGCATGAGTTTGTTTCAATGAAGTCGAGACGCATCGAGGTTCCGCCCGCCAGGCCCGTCGCCAATGCGAACGTCCTGCGGCAGTACCGCATCCAGGAGGCTCGGTGGATCAGCCACCCGGGGGCCGATACGGCGACGGACCAGTTCCACCAGTTCGAACTCGACTTCGAGTTGGCGGCGGACGCCACCTTCATCCTCCACGTCAGTGGGGACCAGCGGTTCGAACTTGGTTGTGACGGGGATTACATCGGGATGGGTCCGGACCGCAGCGACCTGCGGAACTGGAGTTTTCACAGCTATGAGTTGTCCCTCGATAAAGGCCCGCACCGGCTGCTCGTCGAGGTGCATTATCTTGTGATGCATCGGCCGCACGCGCAGGTGAGCCTCCGGCCGGCCTGCATCGTGGCTGGGGAAGGCGCGCCGGTGAATCTGGATACCGGAACGGCGGAGTGGAAGGTGAGGGCAAGATCCGGCGTGAGTTGCGGGAAGCCGGGGTTTTCTGACAAGTGGTACCAGGTCGTGGGTCCGGAGTTCACCATTGACGGTGAGGCCTATTTCGCCCCCGGCGCGCCAGTGGACCCGGTGCTGGTGCCCGAGACGAACGTTCAGGGCGGCAGGGTCGGATTCATCCGCGATGGCTGGCGGCTCCACCCGAGCCGCCTGTCAGAACAGTTGCGGCGACCGCTCGACAAGTTCGGCCGCATCCGAATGGTGGGGAGCGGAGCCATCGACCGCATGCGGGAGTCGGCTGAGTCGGAAACGGCGGCCTGGCAGGCGCTGGTTTCCGGCGGCAAGGAGTTGTGCCTAAAAGCGGGAACGACCCAGACCGTTCTGTGGGACTTGGAGGAATATCATTGCGGGTATCCCGTCGCCGTCACGCGGGGAGGGAGGGGCGCTTCGATTCGGATCGAGTGGGCGGAGTCGTGTTACGAGGACGGGCAGTTCGAGGAGAAGGGGAATCGCGATTGCATCGAAGGGAAGCTCTTTCAAGGCTATGGCGACATCTTCATTTCCCGCGGCGGTGATCGCGATGGGTTTCGCCCGTTCTGGTGGCGGTCGGGACGTTATCTGCGTATCACCGTGAGGGTAGCCGAGGAAGACCTCCGAATTGCGGCGCTGAAGATCGAGGAATCGCGGTATCCGTTGGAAAACGAGGGCGAATTCACTTCGGACGACGAGGACCTGAACTCGATCGCGCCGATCGCCCTGCGAGGCATCCAGATGTGCGCTCACGAGACGTATATGGATTGCCCGTATTACGAGCAGATGATGTATGTCGGCGACGCCCGACTGCAGCTTCTGACCTCGTGCGTGATCGCCTCCGACAGCCGTCTGAGCCAGCGCTCGATGGAGCTGCTCGACTGGTCGCGACATGTGTCGGACTTCGTGCTGATGCGGCATCCGAGCGATCCCCGGCAGTTGAGCGCGACCTTTTCGATGGTGTGGATTCAAATGATCCGCGATCTGGCATGGTGGCGGCGCAATCCGGATTTCATCCGGACCCTTCTGCCGGGCATGCGCGCTTTGCTTGAGCAATTCCGGGCGCTTGCCGACGATCAGATGCTGTTCACCGCGCTTCCGGGTTGGTCGTTCATCGACTGGGTTTCATCGGAGGGCTGGCGATTCGCCTGCGCGCCCGCGAGCGAGTTCGGGACCTGCGGGATCTGCAATCTTCAGTTTCTTCTGGCATTGCAAAGCGCCCGCGAGGTCGAGGAAGCCTACGGCGAACCGCACTTTGCCGCGAGTTGCAACGAATGGGCGGAGAAGATGGCGGCGTCGATCCGCGAGGTCTTTTGGGACGACGAGCGGGAAGCGTTCGCCGATGACCCGGAGCATCGCCATTTCAGCGAACACGCCCAATGCCTGGCACTGCTGAGCGATGCTTATGAAGGCGAGATCAAGGATCCCTGCTTCCGGACCTTGATCGGTCCCAACGATTTCGCGAGGGCCAGCATCTATTTCGCTTTCTATCAACTTGAGGCGTATTATCGGCATGGCCGGGGCGATCTGATCGTGGAGAAAATGGACTTTTGGAAGGGCCTGGTTGGGAAGGGCTTCAAGGCGCCCGTCGAGCAGCCCGAACCATCGCGAAGCGACTGTCACGCATGGGGCTCGCATCCTCTATTTCACATGCACGCCAGCCTGTGCGGTATACGGCCGGACGCGTCGGGATTCGAAACGGTCCGCATCGCGCCGCAACCGGGAGGACTCCAGCATCTGCGCTGCCGCACCCCGCATCCGAATGGGACGATCGAGTTCAAGATGAATTGCTTCGTGGACCGATGGGAGGTGGCCATTGTCTTGCCGGAGCGGCTGCGTGGAATTCTTGAGTTTGGGGGCGAAACGATACCCATCGAGGGTTCGCAGAAACTCGATCTCAGGTGCCGAAAGGCACGCCCCCGGGTTGGCTCATGAAAATCCTCTCTTGATCTTCCCCTTGGCGGCGGGACCCGTCGCGTGCGAACAATTCAATCCCATGAAACGCGAAAAAATGGCCCGAGTCTGGTCCTTGGCCGGCCAATCGGCCGACTTGATCCGCAAGCGAATCGAGTCCGCCGCCCTGGGACCGGTTCTGCCGGGCGAAAACGAGCTGTCGAGGATGCTGGACGTTTCGCGTCCGACGGTGCGCGCGGCCTTGGAACTTCTGGAAAGGGAAGGGGTGGTGGGACCGGCGTCGCAGGGCAAGCCGCGAGTGGTGGCGAGGGAATGGTTCGGAAAAAACAAGGCCGGCGTGTCGGTGCGGTTTCTGCTGCCCGCGCCGCTGCACGAGTCCTCGGCGGAGAAGCAATCGGCGATCTATCAGATGCGGGAACGCCTGGCGAGTCACGGCATTGCGACCGGGTTCCAGGTTTCCTCCGCCTATCGGGGGAACTCTCCGGGCCGTTCTCTGGCCAAGGAGTTCGAGGACGCGGCATGCGACGTCTGGGTGGTGGCCGATCCAACACCCGGGATCGAGGAGTGGCTGGCGACCAAGCAGGTGCCCTGCGTTTGCCTTGGTGGTTCGTTCCATCATCATCTGCCGCGCATCGGCGGCGATGGTGATTTGGCGATCCGCGAGGCGACCCGGTCGCTGCTGGATTTGGGACACGAGAGAATCGTTTATCCGATTCACAATGCCTACGGCGTGCAGATGGTCGAACCGTTCCGCGAGGTTCTCGAAGCCCACGGCCTCGAATGGAAGGAATCCTTCCACGCTCCTCGCTGGAAAGATCATGCCGCGAACTGGTACCCCATGCTGGAGCGCTTGCTTGGTTCATCTCGTCCACCGACCGCCTTTCTAACCCTGGGCGTGCGCAATCTGCTGCCGCTGATGACGTGGCTGGGACACCATGGTTTGCGGATCCCCGAGGACATCTCGATCATCCACATGCTCGACGACCCGATCCTGGAGCACATCTACCCACCCCTGACTCACTACCGTCTCAACCGCGACAAGCTGTGCCGCACCACCGTCGAGCTGGTGCTCCGCATCGCCCAGGACGGGGCACCCTTCGACGAAGCGCGGATGATCCCGATGCAGAGAGTCGAAGGCCGTTCCACCGCCCCGCATCAGCGCAGCCAATGAAAGGGGGCGGCCCGGGTCGCGACCTGTTCGTTCGGCTGACAAGTTGAAACCGCTTCCAGCGCCATGGTCTTCGGTCATCCTCGGTCTGCCCGAAAGCGGGTCGACATCCCTTCCGGAGATGGCGGCCTTCCTGTCATTGGTGCGGCGACGGGACTTCAGACGTGGGCGACAATCCTACAACGAATCATGACAAAACCAAACATCACCAGCCGGCGGAACATGCTCAAGCTCATTGCCGGGTCCGCGACCGCTCCACTCGTGCTTCGGGGGCCGGCCTGGGGCGAGCCGACCGCATCCGAAAAAATCACGGTCGGATGCATTGGCCTCGGCTGGCAGGGCATGGGCAACATGAATTCGTTCCTGACCCAGAACGACTGCCGGGTTGTCGCGGTCTGCGACGTCGACGCCAACCACCTCAAGGGCGCAATCGACAAAGTCAACGCGCACTACCAAAATCAGGACTGCAAGGGCTATCGGGATTTCCGCGAGTTGATCGCCCGCGACGATATCGATGCCGTCTGCATTTCCACCCCCGACCATTGGCATTCGATCCCGGCAATCACCGCGGCGAACGCCGGCAAGGACATTTTCTGCGAGAAGCCGTTGTCACACACGCTGGGCGAGGGCATCGCCATGGTCGATGCCGCCCACAGGAACAAGATCATCTGGCAAACCGGCTCGTGGCAGCGTTCGCAAGCCACTTTCCGCTGGGCGGTCCAACTGATCCAGAACGGATACGTGGGAAAGGTCACGCGGGTGGAGGTAGGCCTGCCGCCGGGGCACATCGATTTCGGCGGCACCGGCAACAGCGCGCCCGATGGCACGCCGCCGGAGTCGCTGGACTACGACATGTGGATCGGCCCGTCGAAGATGGTACCGTACAATCCGTGCCGGATTCACAAGAACTGGCGCTGGAACTACAACACCGGCGGTGGTAATCTCATGGACTGGATCGGCCACCACTGCGACATCGCGCACTGGGGTCTTGCCAATCCGGAATTCGGCTGCGGACCGGACGACGAGATCGGACCGCTTGAAGTCAGTGCGACCGCGGACTTCCCGGATAAGGATGCGGTCTGGAACACCGCCACCCGCTACCGCGTCGAATGCCAGTATCCGAACGATGTCGAGATGGTCATCGCGGGGGGGCACGAAGGCATCGAGGGCGGGGCCAAGTGGATCGGTCCGGAAGGTTGGGTGCTCGTCGATCGGGGCGTGTTGCGGGCGTCGAACCTAGACTGGATCCGCGAAATTCAGAAGCTTGAGAAGGAAGGCGGGCCCAAGATCCAGCTTTACAAGAGCCCGGGCCACACTCGGGAGTTCCTCGATTCGATCCGATCGCGCAGGCGCACGCTCACCCCGGCGGAAATCGCCCACCGCTCGCAGACGCCCGGCCATCTGGGACACATCGCCGCCGTCACCGGCCGCACCCTGAAGTGGGATGCGAAAAAGCAGGTGATCATCGGAGACCCGGAGGCGAGCAAGCTCATCCACAAGGAGATGCGCGCCCCGTGGAAAATATGACCCGCGGTGTCCGCAACTTCACCCGTGCCAGCATCATGACCGCCAACCTGAAGACTCTCGCGGCCCTCGGGCTCGCCATCGCCATGCTGGGCGGGCAGCGCCTGACCGCGGAGACCGCGCCCTCCGACTGGCGGAGCACGCTGAAGACCGAATTGCCGCGGATGGGACATCGGAATTTCATCGTGATCGCCGACGCTGCCTATCCGCTCCAGAGCGCCCCCGGCATCAAGACGATCGCCACCGGCGAGAACCAGTTCGAGGTTGTCAGTGCCGTTCTGGAGGAGATCGCCAAGTCCAACCACGTCAGTCCCATCATCTATCTGGATCGCGAGTTGGAACAAGTCACGGAGGAGGCGGCGCCTGGCATTGGAGCATATCGCAAGGGTCTTGCGAAGGCTTTGGCCGATGCGAAGCCCACGAGAGTTCCGCATATGGAGATCATCAAGAAGCTCGATGTCTTCTCCGAACTCTTCAACGTTCTCATCCTCAAGACAAAGCTCACGCTGCCCTATACCTCCGTCTTCATCGAGCTGGATTGCAGCTACTGGTCCGCCAAGAAGGAAGCCGCCCTGAGGAAGTCGATGGAGAATACGGAGTGATGGATTACTTCCGGGGGATTCGGCGAGATCCGGCTCCCCGGAAACAGTTCCCAAGCAAAAGGAGCACGCCTCGGCGGTGAAAAGAAGTTTTTGTTATCGGCTTGATGATCGTCGCCTCCACGCACGGCGCGCGGGCGAAGGCACCCGACTCCATCCCCGCCGAGCGGCTCGCGGGCTGCAACGTGATCTGGGATTCCCCGAGCGAAAACTCCCACGGGTCGATGCCGCTGGGGAATGGCGATGTCGGCATCAATGCCTGGGTCGAGCCGGGCGGTGACCTCGTCTTCTACGTGTCGAAGACCGACGCGTGGGACGAGAACGGCAGGCTGTGCAAGATCGGACGCGCCCGGGTGGGCTTCGATCCGCCGCTGCCGATCGGCGAACGATTTCGGCAGGAACTGAAGCTCCGCGAAGGCAGCGATCGAGATCGCTGCCGACACGGGGGCCTCGGCCAATACCCAGCGGGTTTGGGTGGATGCGGATCAACCGGTCGTGCGGATCGTCTCCGAGGCGGCCCAGCCGGTCGCCTGTCGGGCGGCGGTTGAGCCTTGGCGGCTGCAGGAACGGCCGTTCGGGGGCGACGACGATGGTCACTCGGGCGGCGGCTTGGCGGGGTCGTCGTTCAAGCCGACCGTGCTGCCGGATGTGGTGGTGCCGGACGAGAAGACGCGCGTGGCGTGGTATCATCGCAATACGCGTTCGGTTTACGATTTCTGCCTCGAAGTCCAGCATCTGGAGAAGTTGAAGGGGAGTTTCCCCGACCCGCTGCTGAACCATACTTTCGGAGCCAGCCTGATCGGGCGAGGATTCGTCCGCAGCGGCGAACGGGAGCTGCGGTCGCCGCAACCCGCCAAGTGCCATGAACTGGCCGTCTGTGTGCTGGCCGAGCGAGCCGCGACGACCGACGGATGGCTCCGCGATCTAAGCCGCGTCGAAGGCGGCGTTTCGACCAGCGCCAAATCCCGCGACGCGACGGCGGCGTGGTGGAAGGATGGCTGCAGAACCGCTACTGGCAGTATTTGAGCGGGACCCGCTACTTCCGGCATGAAGTGCCGCTGGATCCCTCAAGCATGAGCCGCTGGCGGGGGCGTGCAGGCCAGGCGGGAGCCGAAAAGCCGCTGCAGCAGACCATTCGAGCCGGATTGGAAATCAAGACGGTCAAGCCCAGCCAACTCAAGCGGGTCAACGTGGACACCACCGTGCAGGAGAAGAACGTGTGTTTTCCGACCGACAGCCGGCTCTACGACCGGGCGCGCGAGCGCCTGGTCAAGGCGGCGCGCACCGAGGGCCATCGAGTTGCGCCAGAGCTACGCGCGTGTCGGCAAGATCCTGCTCAAGCAACAGAGCCGTTACGCGCAGGTCAAGCAGTTCAAGCGGGCGACGTGCTGCCGGCGCAAGCTGCGCACGATCCTCGGTCGGGTCATCCGCGACATCGAACGCAAGCGCGGTGGCCAGGTCGGCCTGGAACTCGCCGAGTTGTCGGAGCGGGCCAAGCGCATCCACGCCCGGCAGTGTCACGACAAGAAGAAGCTCTCCAGCCTACAGCGTGCGCGCCCCGAAGGGGGGGGTGCATCAGCAAGGGCAAGGCGCACAAGCGCTACGAGTTTGGCGTGAAGGTCAGCGTGGCGACCACCAGCCGGGGCGGCTGGCATGTGGGGGCGATGAGCTTCCCGGGCAATCCTTACGACGGGCACATGCTCGATGGAGCCCTCCAACAGATTGGACGGATCCTCGGCAAGGATCCCGAACACGCGTTCGTCGACCAGGGCTACCGCGGCCACGGCTGCGCAGGACCCACCGAGGTGCATATCGACAAGAAGAGGCGGGGGACGCACGGCACGCAGCCTGTGGAAGCGGATGAAACGAAGGGCGGCGGTCGAACCGGGCATCGGCCATCTCAAGGACGAACACCGCATGGATCGCAATCGCCTATTTGGCGCGCATGGAGCGACATGGTCAACGCGCCGATGAGCGCCGCCGGAATGAATTCCCGCAAGCTGCTCAAGCATGCGGGGCAGCTTTGGCGTCGGATTTTCGGGCTCCTACTCGCCGCAATCCGCCCCCCGCAATCGCCGCCCGTCACTTGGCATCGACATCGCCGCAGCCCGACATCGCGTTTTTCAGGACCGACTTGGTTCAGTCCGCCTGGGAAATCGCTAGGGGTCAGCTTAGGGGTCATTCTGGTCCTGAAATCGCCGGAATTTGCCCGATTTTCAAATGGTGCGCGATAGTGGGTTCGAACCACTGACCCCATCGGTGTGAACGATGTGCTCTACCACTGAGCTAATCGCGCGTGAATCCGTCGGACGGGGCCGAGGGTTTAGGCCAGCGGCGCGGGGTTTGGCAAGGATTTTGGAGTGCGGAGGCTTGCCTCCGCTTTTGGCGTGCCCGGCGGCCATGTCGGACCGCCGCCGGCGGGGTGGTGGCAGCCCGACCCCACTTGTGGCCGCGGGCATGGAGAGGGCGTGACGGTTGCTCGAAAGCGGTGGCAAGCCACCGCACTCCAAGGTAAACCCACGGCTGGACGAGGCCATTCGGTGGACGCAGGCTGATCACCGAATTCCTTGCAAACCCATGAGTGAGAAACCGCGGCTGTCGTTCTGGCAGATCTGGAACATGTCGTTCGGCTTTCTGGGGATCCAGTTCGGCTGGGGGCTCCAGATGGCGAACATGTCGGCCATCTATCAATTCCTCGGCGCGGACGAGTCGGACATCCCGATCCTGTGGCTGGCGGCGCCGCTGACCGGACTGATCGTGCAGCCAATCATCGGCTATTTCAGCGACCGCACCTGGCATCCCCGTCTGGGCCGGCGGCGACCGTTCTTCCTGGTGGGCGCGATCCTGGCGTCGATCGCGCTGATCTTCATGCCGATGTCCTCGACGCTGTGGATGGCGGCGGGCCTGCTGTGGATCCTCGACGCCTCGGTGAACGTGAGCATGGAGCCTTTCCGGGCCTTCGTCGGCGACATGCTGCCGCCCGCGCAGCGCAAGAGCGGCTTCGCGATGCAGAGCCTGCTCATCGGGCTTGGTGCCGTGCTTTCGTCCGCACTTCCGTTCATCCTGACCAATGGCTTCGGGGTCGACAAGGAGGCCACTCCGGACAGCCCGATTCCCCCGGCGGTCAAGCTTGCGTTCTTCATCGGGGCGGGGGTGTTCTTCGCCGCGGTGATGGTCACGGTGCTGACGACCCGCGAATACCCCCCGGAGGACATGGAGGCCTTCGAGAAGATGAAGCGCGAGCAGAGCGGGCTGGGGCACGCCTTCCGCGAGATTTTCCAGGGCATCGGATCGATGCCGACGGCGATGAAGCAACTGGCGGGCGTTCAGTTCTTCACGTGGCTGGGATTGTTCTGCATGTGGATCTTCTTCGTCCCGGCGGTGGGCAAGAAGGTGTACGGAGGACAGCCCCTCGGGGAGAAGGAGAAGACGGAGGTCCCGATGCGACGAGCGGCGGCGCTGGCCGAGCGCTACGGCATCGAGAAGGAAGCCATCGCCGGCGAGATGAAGGCGGATCCGAAAGGACTCGGGGAGAAGATGCTGCAGATGTTCGGCCTGCGCCCCGCCGATCCGGATCCCGGCGAGAGGATCGAGATTGCCCGCTTGAGCGAAATGGTCGCCGGTCTGGCCATCGTCCAGGTGGATGAGGCGGCGATCGATCATGAGAATCCGATGCTCCGGACCTTCGCCGCGATCCTGGAGGAGCCGGGGGTGACGAACGACGAGGCCGCCGCAAGGATTCACGAGCGGTTGGCGTCGGCCCGCCGCTACCAGGAGGGGGCCGCGTGGGGCGGTGTCTGCTTCTCGATGTACAACCTCGTCGCCTTCCTGTTCTCCTTCGGCCTGCTCGGGCTGGCGCGGGTGTTTTCGGCGAAGTGGATCCACCTCGGCTGCCTCGTCTGCGGGGCGGCGGGGCTGGTCTCCGCCGCCTTCGTGAGCGCGCCGTCGATGCTGCTGCTGTCGATGACCGGCGTGGGGATCGCCTGGGCGTCGATCCTTTCGATGCCCTACGCGATGCTCGCGAACGTGATCCCCGGCAGCAAGATGGGCTTCTACATGGGGGTCTTCAATTTCTTCATCGTGCTGCCGCAGATCCTCGCCTCGGTGGGACTGGGACTGCTGGTGGACAAGCTGCTCGGCGGCGAGGCGATGACGGCGGTGCTGGCGGGCGGCGTGTGCTTCGCGGTCGCCGCGGCGGCGACCCTGCTGGTGGGGAAGGAATCGGAATCGGGATTGACCGAAACGGCTTGAGACCATGAGTTGGCGTGGAGTTTGCATGGCGATGGGAGTGAGCGCGATTTCGGCAACGGCCGTGGCCGAGCGGCCGGTGATCTATCAGGTCTTGCCGCGTCTCTTCGGAAACACCGACGGGACGCGGAAACACAACGGGACGCTGGCGGAGAACGGCTGCGGAAAGTTCTCGGACTTCAACGACCGCTCGCTGAAGGAACTCAGGGCGTTCGGCGTGACGCACCTGTGGCTGACCGGGGTGATCGAGCAGGCGAGCGGAACCAGCTATCCGGGGCGTCCCGCGGATCCGGCCGACATTCTCAAGGGGATCGCCGGCAGTCCCTATGCGATCCGCGACTATTTCGATGTCTGCCCCGACTACGCCGATGATCCGGAGCGGCGGATCGAGGAGTTCAAGGCCCTCATCGGGCGCTGCCGGGAGCA
>CALGOH010000251.1 GCA_937957985.1 uncultured Verrucomicrobiae bacterium | reverse complement strand
CCGACTGATCTGGAATCGACGTGGCATGGAGCCTGACTCTCCCTTTCGCGTGGTCACGAGGACTCCCGCAACGTGCGCACGGAACCCGGGGTTTCGGTTTGAGGCCCCGGCGACGCTTCGGAAAGCCGGAGCGTGTTGGCAGGCAGCCGGGAGTCCGCCACCGGCGTCCAAGGCAGCACAGGGTCCGCCCCTCGCCGTTTCCGTGTCCAAGAGGACTCCCGGGAGGTCTCCGAGGACTCCCGAAACGGGCGGAGGGAGTCCTTCGGCGGGCGGAATGACTCCTCGAACCCGTCGGGGGACTCCCGCCGCTCGTGGAGGGACTCCCGGGCGAGGTTTCGGGCGGCTGGAGAACGTTTCCGGCAGCCGAATCTCTTTTCAGAACGCCGAAACTCTTTTCCCAGTGCGCGTGGCGAAATTCAGAACGCCGGAACTTTGATTCCACGGCGCGGAAACGTTTTCAGATTGCCGGAAACCTTTTCCCGGACGCCGGAATTTGATTTCGGAACGCGAAAACTCTTTTCCGGGAGCCGTGGCGCTTTTCCGAGCGCCGGAACTCCTTTTCAGCCGGCCGTGGCGTTCGTCCGCGAGCCGTGGCGCTTTTCCAGGCGCGATGACGCCTTTCCCAAGCTCCCGGACATCGTGTTCACGGGCCCGGACACGATGTCGGGGACGGGAAGCACGAGGTCGAAGCGTTTTTGCACGATGTCGAAGGGCCTGAACACGAGGTCGAAGCGTTTTCGCACGATGTCGGAGCGTCTGAACACGAGGTCGAAACGCTTTTACACGAGGTCGAAGCGGTTGCGCAGTCGTCGAACACGAGGTCGGCGGGGCGGGAGAAGGCGTCGCGGTAGCTGATACGATCTCTGCCAAAAAGGTGGACGAATTCCAGCAGCGGAGGATTGAAACCGCCAAGACGCCAAGATCGCCAAGTGGAGGAATGGAACATCCACAGGTTGAGACTTGGCGTCCTTGGCGTCTTGGCGGTGGATCCAGAATCGTCAGGTCATTTGGAAGACATGTTCTCAGCCGGACCCAGGTCTTCGTCCCTTGCGTCTTGCTAGCCGCCGGCGGCTGTCATTCCCTCCCGGCATGGCCGGCCTCGTCATCGCTCCGCGCGCGCGCATCTTCCACGGACACGAATGGGTCTATGGCTCGGAGGTCCGCAAGACCTTCGGCGATCCGCAGCCGGGCGACGTGGTGAGCCTGAAGGATTTCCGCGACCGGCCGCTGGGCAGCGCGATCTACAACCCGCAGTCGCAGATCGTCGCCCGGCGCTTCTCGCGGCGCCGCCAGGATCTCGACGCCGACTTTTTCCTCCGCCGCATCGGGCAGGCGATCGAGCACCGCGAGAAGCTCGGATTGGACCTCGCCCTCTGCCGCCTGGTCTGGAGCGAGTCGGACGGCCTGCCCGGCCTGATCATCGACCGCTACGGATCGCAGCTCGTCGTCCAGACGCTCACGCTGGGCATGTTCCAGCGGCTCGACCTGATCCGGCAGGCGCTGGTGGAGCTGATTTCCCCCGACGGCATCATTCTCCGCAACGACGCGCCCGTGCTGAAGGTCGAGGGCATCGAGACGGAGATCCGCATGCTCGAGGGCGGGCGGCCGGAGGCGGTCACCGCGACGGCCAACGGGATCGAGTTCGAGATCGACCTGCTCGACGGCCAGAAGACGGGCCTCTACCTCGACCAGCTCACGAGCCACGCCGAGGTCGCGCGGCTCGCCGAGGGGCGGCGGGTGCTCGACTGCTTCACCAACCAGGGCGGCTTCGCGCTGGCCTGCGCGCGGGCGGGGGCCGCGTCGGTGACCGCGGTGGACATCTCCGCCGGCGCCTGCGAGGCGACCCGCCGGAATGCCGAGCGCAACGGTCTCGAGATCGAGGTCGTCGAGCAGAACGTCTTTGACTTCCTGAAGCACGCCGAGGGCGGCTACGACCTGATCATCCTCGACCCGCCGAGCTTCACGCGGAACAAGAAGACGCTCAAGGACGCCATGCGCGGCTACAAGGAGATCCACCTCCGCTCGCTCAAGCTGCTCGAGAAGCGCGGGTTGCTGTCATCCTTCTGCTGCTCGCACCACGCCGGCCGCGAGCTGTTCCTGGAGAATCTCGTCGAGGCCTCGATCGACGCGAAGCGCACGCTGCGGCTGGTCGGCGAGCACTCGCAGCGTGCCGACCACCCGGTGCTTCCGGCCCTGCCGGAGACCCACTACCTCAAGGGTTTCACCGTCGAGGTGATCCCGAGCCGATGAGCGACAATCCGTATCAACCGCCGGCGGAGGATCGGGTCCGGCCACGGCGGTACCCGCTCGAATGTCCAGGGGGTGGTGGCTTTCTCCGGAAGGGGGCCGTCTGGAATGGCACTTCGTTCGGGGCGATGCGGACCCATCTGCCAGTGGCATGACCGTCCCGGTCATGGACGCACCGGGCTCATAAGGGCTTGCGGCTGCTGCATGTCCGGCTCTCCATCAGTTCTGCGATTGATCTCGCGACTTCGGCTTTCTCGAGTCACGGAGAAACAGAGACGACGGAGAACACGGAGGGTGAAGGTATTCGGATCGCCATCGCAGGAGCACAACCTCGACCCCGTTGAAGTTCCGTGAACTCCGTTTCTCAGTTTCTCCGTGTCCGGAAGAATGCCCGCTTCCTGTTCCGAACCCGAGAAATCTGGCGGAGAGCTGTATTTTCCAGCACGCCTCAGGTTCATGACCGGGACGGTCATGCCACATTGTCCTACCGATTCCCGGCTTGAGGATGCGCCGCCCGGGTCCGTCTGGTGAAACCTGCATTGGCTGACCGAGGATGCATCCCCGATGCAGCGCTTCATGGGTGGAAAGCGCATTGTCGGACCCCGCTCCTTCTCCATCACCCTGGCCCAGCAGTCCGATCCCGCATGGCGCTGCTGGGACTGTGGCCTCACTCTGGTTCATCCCCAGCGCTAGATTCGTCAGCGGTCGCCGCGGGCTCCTCCTCGGGTGGCGGCTTGGGCTTCTGCGGCTCCGGCACGCGGAAGTATTTCTTGTCGTCGGCCGGAAAGTGCGGATCGAGCATCAGCTCACCCGGGGCGACGCCGGTGACGTCGATCCACTTGCCGTTGTAGGGGCTGATCACGAAGCCCGGCTTGTCCGGCACCGGCTTGGCCACCGGCACGGCGGGAACCACCGGATCGGTGGGCAGCGGGTCGGCGGGACCGCCTTCCTCGGGAGGCTTCTCGCCGGCAAGGATGTTCTCGACCTCGGCGAGCGGCCTCGGCGGCTTGGGATCCTCGCCGTTCACCTTGGCGGGATCCGGCCGGTCGCAGGCCACCAGAAAGGCAAACCCGCCCATCAACACCATGCGCCTCATCTTCGCCCTCATGCTCCAACAGATTAGCGTCGGGTCAAGATCACGTTGTTCTTTTGATTAGATCTTCCTCATCCTGACCCCGATGTTTCCCTGGACCGATCCGCCGGAACCGCTGCGCTGCGACCGCTTCATGGCGGCCGCGCTGCACGATCCGGAGCGCGGCTACTACACGCGCCGGATCCGGCAGGTCGGCCGTCGCGGGGATTTCTCGACGGTCGCCACGATCAGCCCGGCCCTGGGTCGCGGCGTCGCACGCTGGGCGCGGAAGGCGCTCGCCAAAACCCGCTGCCGCGACCTGATCGAGCTCGGACCCGGCGACGGATCGCTCTCGGCCGCGGTGCTTGCGGGCCTTTCCCTGACGGCCCGGTGGCGCACCCGGCTTCATCTCGTCGAGCGCTCCGAAGCGCTTCGCGAGGTGCAGCGGAAGCTCCTCGGAAACCAGGTCCGGTGGCACGACTCCGCCGTCGCGGCGCTGGAGGCATGCGGGGGAAAGGCCTGCCTCTTCTCCAACGAGTTCCTCGATGCCTTTCCCGCGCGACGTTTCAAACGCGACCCGGAGGGCTGGAGGGAATCGTGGATTCTGCCGGGTCAGGAGCGATGGCTGCCCGGACCCGCTCTTCCGCGGTCCTCGGTCTTCGATCTCAAGTGGCCGGAGGGTCAGGTGATCGAGGTCCACGACGCGGTCCGGGACTGGCTCGGGGAAACCCTGCCCCGCTGGCGACGCGGCCGGATGCTGACCATCGACTACGGCGCCGAGGCCGTGGATCTCTATCAACGACGTCCGGGCGGCAGCTTGCGCGGCTATTTCCACCACCAGGTCATCGAGGGCGACGAGTGCTTCACCCGCGCGGGACACCAGGATCTCACCTGCGACGTCAACTTCACCGATCTGGTGGCATGGTCCGCTCCATGGACACGCACGACCCGACTCGCGACCCAGGCCGGGTTCCTCGCCGATCACGTCGATCCACTCGAAGCCGCGGACCGGATCGCGGTGGATGTCCACGGAGCCGGCGGGAGTTTTCTGGTGTGGGAAGCGGAATGCCGCGCTTGATCCGCCACCGGTTTCCGACGATTCGTTGCTCCATGCGCATCCTGTTTCTCACCCTGCTGCTCGGCCTCCCGGTCGGCGCCTTCGAACTTCCGCGTGACTCCCGGCAATGCGTGGTGGGCATCGCCGAGGGATGGGACAGCACGAAGGTCACCCTGAGCGCCTACGAGAAAACCGACGGGCGCTGGCAGAAGTCGCTCGGTCCATGGCCGGGACGCCTCGGGAAATCCGGACTGGTCTGGGGGCTGGGACTCCACCCCGTGCCCGACGGCGCGGCCACAAAGCGCGAAGGCGACTGGAAGGCCCCGGCCGGCGTGTTCCGGATCGGGGGCGCGTGGGGTTACGATGCCGAGATCCGCCGGCACCCGAAGCTCTTCTACCGCCGGATCACCACCCGCGACCTGTGGGTCGAGGATGCCTCGTCGTCCCAGTACAACCGTCACCTCATCCTCGACCACGAGCCGGCGACCGCCTGGGAGAAGAAGCAGCAGATGCGGCAGGACGACCACGCCCACTCGCTGAAGCTCTTCATCGCCCACAACTCCGCGCCGGAAGTGGCGCCGGGCAAGGGAAGCGCGATCTTCTTCCACATCTGGCGCGGCGGCGGCAGCAAGCCGACGGCGGGATGCACCACCCTCGCCGAAGGAAACCTGCGCGCGCTGATCGCCTGGCTCGATCCGGATGCGGAGCCGGTCTACGTGCTTCTGCCTCGAGCCGAATACCAGGCCCGGGCGCGCGATTGGAAGCTGCCTTGACTGGCCTTGATCGAAGAGCGCTTCTTCAAGCAGTTCGGTCGGTCTGAAAGTCGAAGGTCTCCAGGTCGAAAGTCCCGCTGTTCAAGCGTTTCCGAACCTGCCGCCCGCATGGCACGTCGGACTTTGGACTTTTCGACCTTCAGACCTTCGACCTCCTTGCCCGGGCCACGGGTCCATCACGTCAAAAGGCTTGCGGATGCGCCGTTCGTCCTAAATCCAAACGACCCGAAGCGTCCGGGGCGCTCTTGCCTTCGAAGTTTCACCCGATACCGTCACCCGCATGCGCTGGATCACCCTGCTCTCATCACTCCTCGTCCTCCACGCTCCCGCCGAGGAGAAGCCGAAGGACGCCCCCGCCCCGAAGCCATCGCCGGAAGAGACTCCCAAGGAACCGGTCACCCGCGAGGGCTCGGTCACCATCGACGGGCGCAAGGTCGACTACACCGTCACCAGCGCGCTGCTGCAGTTGAAGAAGGCCGACGGCACCCCGCGGGCCTCGGTTTTCCACGTCAGCTACCTGAAGAAGGGCATCGATGATCCCGCAGGCCGCCCGGTCACCTTCGCCTTCAACGGCGGTCCGGGTTCGTCGGCGGTATGGCTGCACCTCGGGGTGCTGGGCCCCTACATCGTCGATCTTCCCGGCGACGGCACCGAGGCCCCCGAGCCCCCGGCCGGCGTGGTGACCAACCCCCACTCGATCCTCGACCGGACCGACCTCGTTTTCGTCGATCCCGTGTCCACCGGCTACAGCCGCGCCGAGGAGAAAACCAAGCCGTCGGAATTCCACGGCTTCAACGAGGACATCGAATCGCTGGGCGACTTCATCCGGCGCTGGGTCACCGACAACCGGCGCTGGTCCTCGCCGAAGTTCCTGATCGGGGAATCCTACGGCGGCATCCGCGTGACCGGCCTCTCGGAGCATCTCCAGTCGCGCTACGGCATGTCGCTCAACGGCGTCGTGCTGCTGTCCTCGCTGCTCGACTTCCGCACGCTCCGGGCGACGGAGAACGATCCGCTCTGCTACGCCGCCTACCTGCCGACCTACACCGCCGTCGCCCATCATCATGGAAAGGTCGAGGGCGACCGCGACAAGCTGGTCGCCGAGGCCAACGCGCTCGCATTCGGGGACTTCACCCTGGCGCTGCTCGCCGGGAACACCCTGGCGGATGACGAGAAGGGCCGCCTCGCCAGCCGGCTCGCGGCCCTCACCGGGCTTCCGGCCGAGCTGTTCATGGCCCACGAACTGCGCCTCGACCCCTCGACCTTCCGCGCCGAACTCCTGCGTGACGAAGGCAAGGTGGTGGGCCGTTTCGATGCGCGCGTCGCATGGCCGACCACCGACCCGACTTCGAACTATCCGTCCTACGACCCCTCCTATTCCCTCGCCTATGGCGCCTACGCCACCGCGATGCTCGGCTACCTCGGCGAGCATCTCGGCTGGCAGGACGAGTCGCCCTACGAGATCCTCACCGGCAAGGTGCATCCCTGGAACTGGGGCGCGGACAACCAGGTGATCGATGTGACCCCCCGCCTGGAGCGGGCCATGCGCGACAACCCCTCGCTGCAGGTGCTGGTGATGAAGGGGCTCTGCGATCTCGCGACTCCTCCCGGGGGCATCGAGTATTCGCTGCGCCAGATGGTCGATGCGCCGGATTCGATCCTCGACCGCATCGGGCACACGACCTATGAAGCCGGGCACATGTTCTATCTCAATCCGCCCGACCTCGAGAAGTCGCGCAAGGACCTGGTGAAATTCATCGATGCAGCCAAATGAGTGATCCCTACCAGCCGCCGGCGCTCCCCCCGACACCACCACAGGCCCTGGTCCCGACCCAGGACGAGAAGACCATGGCGATGCTGTGCCACCTCCTCGGGCTGCTCACCGGATTCGTCGGTCCGCTCATCCTGTGGCTGGTGAAGAAGGACGAGTCCCGCTTTGTCGACCACCACGGCAAGGAGTCGCTGAACTTCCAGATCACGATCACGATCCTCGTGCTCGGTCTCACCATCATCGCCGTCATCCTGAGCTTCGTCTTCATCGGGATCCTGCTGTTCCCGCTGATCTTCGTGGTCGTGATCCTTGCGATCGTCGCCGAGATCATGACCTGCCTCTCGGCATCGCGCGGCGAGTGGAGCCGCTACCCCGGCTGCATCCGGCTGATTCCCTGATCGGCTCAGCCGCAACCATGCCGTCGAATTTCCCGGGAGGCATGGTGATGGACGACGGATCCCGGAGGGATCGCAGCCATTAGCCGGGGGTCATCCGCTTGGCGGATGCACCCCCGGATACTGGTCCCGGCAGATCATCGATCCCGAAAGGGATCGCAGCCATGCCGGACTTCTCGGATGTGGCAAGCCTCGCTGGCATCCGGGATGCCCGACTGCACAGTTACGGATCAGGCAAGGATCTCCTTCACCACCCGTGCCGGCTCGACGCCCGTCAGCTTGAAGTCGAGTCCCTGGAACTGGTAGGTGAAGCGGCTGTCATCGAGCCCGCAGAGGTGCAGCATCGTCGCGTGGAGGTCGTGCACGGTGACCTCGTTCTCGACGACGCCGTAGCCGAGTTCGTCGGTCCGGCCGTGGCTGGTGCCGCCCTTCACGCCACCGCCGGCGAGGGCGATGGAGAAGGCGTTGATGTGGTGGTCGCGTCCGCTGCCCTGGCCCATCGGGGTCCGGCCGAACTCGCCGCCCCAGATGACCAGCGTGTCCTCGAGCATGCCGCGCTGCTTGAGGTCCTTGATCAGCGCCGCCGAGGCCTGGTCGGCCGAGCGCGCCGAGATGTCCATGTACTTCTGGATTCCGTCGTGGTGATCCCAGCCGCGGTGGTAGAGCTGCACGAAGCGCACCCCCTGCTCAAGCATGCGGCGGGCGAGCAGGCAGTTCGAGGCGAAGCTGCCGTCGCCCGGTGACTCGATGCCGTAGAGGTCGAGGATGTCCTGCGACTCGCCGGAAAGATCGGTGAGCTCGGGCACCGAGGACTGCATCCGGAAGGCCATCTCGTACTGCGCGATGCGGGTGTCGATCTCGGGATCGTGTCGCGACCGGCGCAGGTGGGCGTTGAGGTATTTCACCTCGTCGATGATCTGGCGCTGGGTCGACTGGCAGATGCCCTCCGGGTTGCCGATGAAGTGCACGGCGTCGCCCTTGGACTGGAACTGGACGCCCTGGTAGCGGCTGGGCAGAAAGCCGGCGGACCACTGGCGTGACGACACCGGCTGGGGGTTCCGGCCGTCGGCCTTTGAAATCAGCACCACGTAGCCGGGCAGATTCTCGGTTTCCGCGCCGAGGCCGTAGAGCAGCCACGAGCCCATCGACGGCCGCCCTTTGACGATCGACCCGGTGTTCATGAAGGCGTGCGCCGGGTCGTGGTTGATCTGCTCGGTGCGCATCGAGCGGATGATGCACAACTCGTCCGCCACCGAGCCGAGGTGCGGGAAGAAGTCCGACACCCACTGACCGGATTCCCCATACTGCTTGAAGCCGGTGACCGCACCGCGGGCGATCAGTTTCTTGCCCTGAAGCTGCGCGAGCTGCTGGCCCGCGGTGAACGACTCGGGAAACGGCTGGCCGTCGAGCCCGGCGAGCTCCGGCTTGTGGTCGAAGGTCTCGAGGTGCGACGGACCCCCGGCCATGCACAGGTGGACGACGCGCCTGGCTTTCGGCGCAAGGTGCCGCGCATTGTCGAAAACACCCGGCCATGCCCGCTCGGCCGCCATGGAGCGGTTGGCGATCGAGGCCAGCGCCATCCCACCAAGACCGGCGAAGGAACGATGCAGGAAGGTGCGCCGGTTGACCGACATCGCGTGCTTGGGATCGAGAAACATGGCTCAGTAGCGGGTGATGCTTTCGTGAAGATTGAGCAGCAGGCGGGCGGTCTGGGTCCACGACGCCAGTTCGATGGGATCGAGACCCTCGGGGACCGTGGCGATGCCGATTCCGAGGAAACGCGCGGCGTCGTCGGTGCCGTCGCGGAAGCCCGCCTCCTGGCGTGCCTGGAAATCGATGATCCGCTCCCGCTCGCCCGGGTCGGGCCCGCGACCGAGCAACAGCTCGAACATCCGATCGATGCGTTGGCCCGGATCCGCGTCGGGGGTCTCGGTCACCACCCGGACGGCGAGACCGCGGGCCGCCTCGACGTAGACCGGATCGTTCAGCAGCGTCAGCGCCTGCTGCGGAATGTTCGCCTGGGAACGGTCGGCGGCGCACTCGTCGCGCGCCGGAGCATCGAAGTTCGCCAGCGTGGGAAGCAGGAAGGTCCGCTGCCAGTGCGCGTAGACCGAGCGGCGGTGCTGGCGGGAGTCGAGGTGCGCCGTGTAGTTCCGGACCGGGAAGTTCAGGTTCGCATAGTAGTTCTCCGGCTGATAGATCCGCACCGAGGGTCCGCCGACGTAGGAGCGGTCGAGCAGCCCCGCCACCGCCAGCGCCTGGTCGCGGATGAACTCGGCGTCGAGCCGCCGGGCGGCCTGCTGGGCGAACAACTGGTTGTAGGGATCGATCTCCAGCAGTTCCGGCCGCTCGGCCGCCGTCTGCCGGTAGGTGTGGGAGTCCATCATGAGGCGGACCATGTGCTTCACGTCCCATCCGGAGTCGCGGAACTCGACCGCCAGCCAGTCCAGCAGGTCGGGGTGCGACGGCGGCTCGCCCTGGCCGCCGAGGTCGTCGAGGATGTTCGAAAGCCCGCGGCCGAAGAACTGCTTCCACAGGCGGTTGACGAAATGCCGGGCGGTCAGAGGGTTCTCGTCGGCCACGATCCAGTTCGCCAGGTCCAGCCGCGTCAGTTCGCGGTCCGTCGGCAGCGACTCCGCGGGGAGGAACGACAACACCGCGGGATCGACCAACTCGCCGGAGTCGTCCTGCCAGTTGCCCCGCGGCAGGATGCGCGTGGGAAACTCGGGCTTGTCGACCTGCACGGTCACCAAGGTCCGCGTCCAGCCGGACCGGCATTCCCGGATGCGGTCGAGCAGGTCGCGATACGCTTCGGGCAGCCTTTCCGGCGGGGTGGCGCACAGGTGCCAGGCGGCGTGGGCGGTGGTGCTTTCCTCCGCAAGCGCCTGACGGAACCGCTCGGAGAACGCGGGCATGCCGGGGACCGGATCGAGCACCGGCGATTGGGACACGCGGATCATGGAGGCGGTGTTGCCTTCGAGCATCACCTTCAGCCGTGCACCCGGCGGCACGACCACGGGCTCCTTGAGGCAGAAGACCGCGGTCTGCACCCGTCCGGTGAGCGAATCCGGACCCTCGTAGCCCGGCTTGGGCGCCGACTGCCATCCCTGCTTCGGATCGAGCTGGAGCGAGCTGCGGTCGCCGTGATCGATGCCTCCGGCGAAAGCGTGCTCGCGGTCGAGATCGGCCTGCGACCAGCGGATCGCCAGCGGCTCCGGCTGTCCTCCGGCAGGCACCAGGAGGAACTTCGGCTTGAGCGTGAAATGCCCGCCATCCTCGCGGCCGACCGTTCCTCGCTCGGGATCGGGCAAGGCCTCGATCCGGAGGCTGCCAAGCTGGTCGTGGGCGAATTCCAGCTCGATCTCGCTCACCTCGTCCTTCTTCGCCGGACCGGTGAACCGCACCGAGGCGTCCGAGATCCCGGCGACGGTTCCCTTGCGCGAGCTCGCCGCCGTCGGCGTCAGCGGCGCCCAGCCATCGGGGTGGCCCGCGGCAAACTCGCGAAGTCCGCGCAAGCCACCGGCCGGCGGCGCGGCTGCATCGTGGGACTCGAGCGCGACCAGCGCCTCGTCGCGCAACAGGTTCAGGCGCTCGACCAGCGACCCGGGCCGGACGATCCACTCCGGCGTGTAGGGATCGTTGTTGCCGTTGTACTTCGTGCCGCCGACGTAGTTGTTGTAGACGCCCCACTGCCGGACGTCGTCGAAGAACGCGGCCAGCGAATAGAAGTCCCGCTGGGTGATCGGGTCGTACTTGTGGTCGTGGCACTCGGCGCAGCCGGTCGTCTGGCCGAGGAAGGCGGTGCCGACCGCCCGCACCCGGTCGGCGGCGTATTTCTTGAAATACTCCTTCGACTGCGCGCCGCCCTCCCGGGTCACGAGGTTCAGGCGGTTGAAGCCGCTGGCGATGTGCTGCTCGTCGGTCGCGTTCGGCAGCAGGTCGCCTGCGAGCTGCTCGCGCACGAAGACATCGAAGGGCTTGTTCGCGTTGAAGCTGTCGATGACGTAGTCGCGATACGGAAAGATGCGCTGGTTCTGGTCGCCGTGGTATCCCACCGTGTCGGCGAAGCGGACCACGTCGAGCCACGGCACGGCCATCCTTTCGCCGAAGGCCTCGCTGCCGAGCGACTGCTCGATGATGGCACCGGTCTCCAGCGGGCCGCTCGGCTCGGGCGGCAGCCCCGTGAGATCGAGGCTGATCCGCCGCCTCAGCACGCCGGGATCCGCCTGTGGCGAGGGTTCGACCCCCTCCTCCTCCAGGCGATGCAGGATGAAGGCGTCGATCGGATTCCGGACCAGATCCGCGTGCTTCTTCGGACTCGGAACCTCCGGACGCTCGAGCGGCACGTAGGCCCAGTGGGCCTCGTAGCGGGCTCCCTGCCCGATCCATTTCTCGAGCAGTGCCAGTTCCTCGCTGGTGACCGGCTTGTGGAAATCGGGCGGCGGCATCACCACCTCCGGATCCTCGGATCGGATCCTCGACATCATCATCGACGACCCGGGATCTCCCGGCACGATCGCGTGGCCGGTGCCCTCCTTGAGCGCCGCGTAGGCCCCTTCCTCGGTGTCGAGCCGCAAGCCGGCCTCGCGATGGTTGCCGTCGGGCCCGTGGCAGGCGATGCACTTCTCCGAAAGGATCGGACGGATGTTCTGGTTGAAGCCGATTTCCTCTCCCGACGTGGAACAGGGAATCGCCACCAACAGGACCACCTTGGCCGTGGATAGGGCGCGCATGACCCCCCGAACGAAGCAGCACCCCCGCTTGTTTCAACCATTTCCGCCGCCGCGAAGCCTCGATCGGCGATCCCGGGACAAAAAAGCGCCCGCGGGGGTTCCGCGGGCGCCTTGAATGAATGGAACGGGAAGTGGACTCAGGCTTTCGCCTCTTCCTTCCTGGTCTCCTCTTCCTCGGTGACCTCTTCGGCTTCGGCCACGGGAGCTTCCTCCGGGGCCTCGGCTTCGACGGTCTCCTCCTTGACCTCTTCCTTGGCCGCCTCCGGCTTTTCGGCAGCCGCCGCCGGCGTTTCCGCCACGGCGTCCTCGTCCTCGGAGGGGAGGTCCACCCACTCGATGTAGGCCATCTGGGCGGAGTCGGTCATGCGGGCGCCGAGCTTGGTGATGCGGCAGTAGCCACCCGGGCGGTCCTTCGAAAGCGGGGCGACTTCCTCGAAGAGCTTCTTCACCACGTCCTTGTGGCGCAGGAAGGCGACGGCCTGACGGCGGGCGTGCAGGTCGCCCCGCTTGCCGAGGGTGATCAGCTTCTCCGCCAACGGGCGGAGCGCCTTGGCCTTGGCCAATGTCGTGCGGATGCGGCCGTGCTCGATCAGGCTGCAAGCCAGGCTGGAGAGCAGGGCGCGCCGCTGGGTCGCGTTGCGCTGGAGTTTGGCGGTCTTGTTGCGGTGTCTCATGGTCCCGGTCAGTCGTCGAGGTTCTGGGCAATGAGGTCGGCGAGACCCACGGGCGCCTCGTCCTCGACTCCGAGGCGGGGTGCCGGGGTGGCGCCAGCCACGGGCCCGGTAAGAAGGGTCGGATCGAGCGACATGCCGAGGGAGAGGCCCAGCTCGGACAGCTTGTCCTTGATCTCGTTGAGCGACTTCTTGCCGAAGTTGCGGTACTTGAGCATCTCCGCCTCGGTCTTCATCGCCAACTGACCCACGGTCGTGATGTTGGCGTTGTTGAGGCAGTTGGCGGCGCGGACCGAAAGCTCGATCTCGTTCACCGACATGTTGAGAAGTTTCTTCAGCGCGGCGTTCTCCTCGCTCGCCTCGGCCGGGGCCTCCTCGAAGTCGACGGCGTTCTCGTCGTAGTTGACGAACACGTCGAGGTGATGGCGGAGGATTGCCGAAGCCTGGAGCAGGGCGTCCTGCGGGGTGATGCGGCCGTCGGTCCAGATGTCGAGGACCAGCTTGTCGTAGTCGGTCATCTGGCCGACCCGGGTGCTCTCGACCGCGTATTTCACACGGGTGACGGGCGAGAAGATCGAGTCGATGGCGATCACGCCGATCGGCTGGTCCTTGCGCTTGTTCTCGTCACCGGTCGAGAAGCCGCGGCCCACGCGGACCTCGAACTCGCAGTCGAACTTCACCTTCTTGTCGAGGGTGCAGATGACCTGGTCCTTGTTGACCACTTCGTAAAGGTTGTCCTCCTGGATGTCGCCGGCGGTCACGACGCCTTCCTTCTCCACCTTGATCGACAGGATGCGGGGCTCCTTGTCGTGGTGTTTGAACTTCACCTTCTTGAGGTTGAGGATGATGTCGGTGACGTCCTCGACGACGCCCGGCAGGCTGGAAAACTCGTGCTGCACGCCGGCGATGCGGACCGAGGTGATCGCGGCGCCCTCGAGGGAGCCGAGAAGCACGCGGCGGAGCGAGTTTCCGAGGGTGTGCCCGTAGCCGCGCTCGAAGGGCTCGGCGATGAACTGGGCGTAGACGTCGGAGGCGGTGTCCTCGTTGCGGACGAGGCGGTTCGGGATCTCGAAACGAGACAGGGTGGTGGTTGACATGGTCAGGATCGATTTGCCGGGTTTCCCTCCGACGAGCATGACAGTTCCGTCTCGTGACGGGCTGCCCGGAGGACCAACGGCGGTTCGGTGGGCTCGCGCGGGCGGGGACTAAAGGGGAACCGGAGCGGCTTGGCAAAGCAAATTTTCGCGCCCGACCGGGGAAAAATCCTGCGTAGAAAGCCTAACATATCCCAAACAAAAACCTGTCGCATTCGGGGCCTTGACGTGTCACCTTGACTGGTGAAAACCTCCACCCTCAACCGACCGACGGACATGAAGTCCAAGCGAAACCTCACCCGCTTCACCTACGAGAACACCGCTTTCCAGGGATGGAGGCTGTGCATCAGCCGCGGCGGGGCCACGTTCACCAAGTATTTCTCCGACAAGCAGTACGGAGGGGGACGCAAATCCCTGCGGGCCGCCGAGGCGGCTCTCGAGGAGATCAAGGACGTCCTCTCACGCTCGCGGCGCGTCGGCGGGAAGCTCAGTGCGACCACTGTGCGCAAGATCGAGAAGGTGCTGGATTCGGCCTGACCCCGGCATCCGCGCTTGCGCGCCCCTCCCGCCGCGCTTTGCTGCAGGAGCATGACGATTGCGATCCACTGGTTCCGGCGCGACCTGCGCGTGCTCGACAACACCGCCCTCCACCACGCCGCGCGGGCCCACGATGCCGTCATCCCCATCCATATCCTGAGCGATTGGAAAGGGAGCCACGCCTGGACCGGTCCCAAGCGCCAGCATTTCCTCTGCGGCTGCCTCCGTTCGCTCGACCGGAACCTGCGGACCATCGACGGCCGGTTGATCATCCGCACCGGCGACCCGATCGCCTGCCTGGAGAGTCTGGTCAAGGAAACGGGAGCGTCGGCGATCCACTTCAACCGCGACCCGGATCCCCACGGCAAGGAGGTCGAGCGGCGCCTGGCGGCGAAATGCGGGGAGTGGGGCGTGGAGTGCCACGGCTGGCACGACGTCACCCTGCACACGCCCGACGAGGTCCTCACCAAGTCCGGCGACCCCTACCGGGTCTACACGCCCTACAGCAACAACTGGCTTGCGCTGGACAAGGCCCCGCCCCTGCCCCGCCCGCGGAAGCTCGATACCCACCCGACCCTGCGCTCGGATGATCTCCCCGGCGTGTCGCACTGGGGCCTCGAAGAGCCGGCGGCGGACATCCTGAAGCCCGGCGAACGCGCGGCGCTCGACCGGCTCAAGGCGGCGCTCGATGGCCCGCTATCCAGCTACGCGGAAAGGCGCGACGTGCCCTCGGCGGCCGGGACATCGAGACTTTCGCAGGACCTCCGCTTCGGCCTCGTTTCAATCCGCACCATCTACAGGAAGGTCGAGGAGGCACGGAAGGCTTCCCGCTCGCCGGAGACCCGCAGGAGCCTCCACACCTACATCAAGGAACTCGCCTGGCGGGAATTCTACATGGCGATCCTGCACCACTTTCCGAACGTGCTGGAGGAGGAGTTCAACCCCGACTGGCGCGGTCTGCCGTGGGACGAGCCCGACGGAAAATTCGAGGCGTGGAAGGAGGGAAGGACCGGCTTTCCCCTCGTCGATGCCGGCATGCGCGAGCTTCGCGAGACCGGCTTCATGCACAACCGGCTGCGGATGATCACCGCGATGTTCCTGACCAAGGACCTGCACCTCGACTGGCGCCTCGGTGAGTCGTTCTTCATGCAGCACCTCGTCGATGGCGAGATCGCCTCCAACAACGGCGGTTGGCAATGGAGCGCCGGCACCGGGGCGGACGCGGCTCCCTATTTCCGCATCCAGAATCCGTGGTCGCAGTCGAAGCGGCATGACCCGAAGGGCGAATACATCCGCCGCTGGGTGCCCGAGCTGGAGAAGGTTCCCGCCGAGCAACTCCACGAGCCGCCCGCCGATGACCGACCGATCGCCGACGGCTACCCCCTGCCCTGCCTCGATCACAAGACCGAGCGCGAGCGGACGCTGCGCATCTTCAAGAAGCACAAGGCCGAGTCGGGCCGGTGACCGCGGCGGTGGATTGCATCCGCCGCGCCCCGCCTCCAAGCTTCCCGCGTGTCCGATCCCTACCTCGACCGTTTTTCCGGCATTGCCCGACTGTACGGGACCGCCGCGCTCGCACGCTTCCGGGCGGCCCGGGTCGCCGTGGTCGGTCTCGGCGGAGTTGGTTCCTGGTGTGCGGAAAGCCTCGCCCGCTCCGGCATCGGCCATCTGGTCCTCATCGACCCCGACGACCTTTGCCTCACCAACACCAACCGCCAGCTCCACGCCCACGAAGGAAACTTCGGTCGTCCGAAAACCGCCGCCCTCGCCAAACGGATGCTCACGATCAACCCGGAGATCCAGCTCAGCGAACTGCACGCCTTCTACTCGCCGGCCACCGCCGACGATCTATTCAGCGATCCGCCCGACGCGGTCGTCGATGCGATCGACTCGCTGCGGGCGAAATGCCACCTGCTCGCCCGCTGTCGGGAACTGGGAGTTCCCGCCGTCACCTCCGGAGCTGCGGGCGGCCGCACCGACGCGACCCGCATCCGCGTCGCCGACCTCGCCCGCACCAGCCGCGACCCGCTGCTGGCCTCGGTCCGCAAGCGCCTCCGCAGCGAACACGGCTTTCCCAAAGCGCCGGAACGCGGCGAGCCAGTCGCCTTCGGCATCGACGCCGTCTTTTCCGACGAAGCCCCGGTCTATCCGACCTGCGACGGCGAAGTGAGCGCGGAGCGCCCAGCCGACCTGCCGGGAGCGATCGGCTGCGACGCCGGCTACGGCTCGGTCACCCATGTCACCGCCACCTTCGGCCTCGCCGCCGCCGGACGGATCCTGGAAAAGTTGCGCTGAGACCACCCTTGGCGGGACCGCTCCCGCGACCCAGACTTTCCCGGCCCCATGGACGATCTCTTCTCCGCCTCCGACGCCGCAAAACGCGTCGCCGAACTCCGCGCCGAACTCGAGCGCCACAACCGGCTCTACTACGTCGACGCCGCTCCCGAGATCTCGGACACGGAATACGACAAGCTCTTCAGGGAACTCGAAGAACTCGAGGAGAAGCACCCCGAACTCGCTGATCCGAACTCGCCCACACGGCGCGTCGGCGGCGAACCCATCGAGGGATTCGAGCAGGTGAAGCATCTCGTGCCGATGCTCTCCATCGACGACGTCTTCGAGCTCGATCCCGAATCCCACGAAACGCCCGAGGCCGAGCTCATCGAATTCTACAAGCGGCTGCAGAAGAACCTCGGGCGCGAGAACATCGCCGTGACCGTCGAGCCCAAGATCGACGGCGTCGCGGTGTCGCTCGTCTATCGCGAAGGCCAACTCGACTACGCCGCCACCCGCGGCGACGGCGAGACCGGCGACGACATCACCCACAACGTCCGCACCATCCGCAGCGTCCCGCTCCACCTCACCCCGTCCATTGACGGAAACCACCCGGAACCCTACCTTCAGATCGATGAACTCCTCGGCATCCACAGCCGCTCTGGCGAACCGACTTCGCCCGGCGAGATCGAAAGCCTCGCGCGAAGCATCGGAACTCGATCGCGAGGAGGTGATGAAGCGGATGTGGAAGAACGGCTCCGACAGGAAGCCGAACCCGTTCTCGAATGGGGAGATCGTTCCGGTCGCGTTGTCAGCGGAGAAAAGCTGACCGCCCTCGTCGCCGACCAGCCCGATCTCGGTGGTCAGTCGGAGCACACCGTCTTCTACCTGCCGGAACACCGCCGGGTGGTGAAGTTCACCCTGCCGCCGACCTTCGGCTCCCAAGGGGCCGCCGGCTACCTTCGCAACATCCTCCGCTCCAACGCGCTCTTCGCCGACGACATCCACCTCCACGGGATCCTCGCCACCGAGAAGGGCCCCGCCTTCGTGGTCTCCCAACCTTACGTCCACGGCCTCCGGCCCGCGCCAGAGGAGGTCGCCCGTTGGTTCGAGTCCGCCGGATTCGAGGACGCCGGCCACAACCGTTGGCGCCACCCCGAATCCGCAGTGGAAATCGCCGATGCCCATCCCGGCAACCTGATCAAGACCGACGACGGCGAACTGGTTCCCATCGACCTGCAGGTGCTCTCATCGCCCGATCTTCCATCCTCCACCAACGAGCTCCCCGAGTTGCTGGAGATCCGCGGCGAGATCTTCATGCCCAACGAGGCCTTCGCCGCGATGAACGCCGAGCGCGACGAGCAGGGCCTGCCGACCTTCGCGAACCCGCGCAACGCCACGGCCGGAACACTCAAGCAACTCGATCCGAAGAAGGTCGCCGAGCGCCCGCTCGACTTCCTCGCCCACGGTCTGGGAGCCTACGAGGGTCCCGACCTCGGGACGGAAGATGACTTCACGCAACTCCTCGAAAGCCTCGGCATCCCGCGCAACCAGCCGCTCATCCACGCCGGCACGCTCGAGGAAACGCTCGCGGCCGTGAATCGCATCAACCGCGAGCGCCACGACCTTCCCTACGGCACCGACGGCGCCGTGATCAAGGTCGCCAACTACGAGGAACGCCGTACGCTGGGCTTCCGCTCGCGCGCCCCCCGATGGGCCGCCGCCTACAAGTTCCGCCCCGAGCAGAAGGAAACCGTGCTCAAGGACATCACCATCCAGGTCGGCCGCACCGGAGTGCTGACCCCGGTGGCCGAACTGGAGCCCGTCCTGGTCTCGGGCACCACCGTTTCCCGCGCCACCCTGCACAACCAGGAGGAGATCGAGCGGAAAGACGTCCGCATCGGCGACACGGTTCTCATCGAGAAGGCCGGCGAGATCATCCCCGCGGTGGTCAGGGTGATCACCGACAAGCGCCCGCCCGACGCCGAGCCCTTTTCCCTCCACGATCACGTCGGGGGCAAGTGCCCGTCCTGCGGCGGACCCATCGCACGGGAGGAGGGTTTCGTCGCGTGGCGCTGCGGGAACTTCGAGTGCCCCGCCCAGGCGGTCTCAAAGATCAAGCAATTCGCTTCGCGCAAGGCGCTCGACATCGAGGGAGTCGGCGAAACCGTCGCCGAGGCGCTGGTGCGTCGCGGCATCTGCTCCACGCCGCTCGACCTCTTCACGCTGCAGGAGAGTCCGCTCGGCACGCTCAATCTGGGCACCGACGAGGAACCGCGGCGCTTCGGCGAGAAGAACGCCGCCAAGGTGATCGCCGCCCTCGACCGCGCCCGCTCGAAGCCGCTGGACCGCTGGCTGTTCGCCATGGGCATCCGCCATGTCGGCGAGTCCGCATCGAAGGAACTCGCGCGCCTCCACAAGCATCTCGCCGACCTTCCGGACAGCGAGGTGCTTCATGCCCTGTACGAGGACACCCGGGCCGACGCCAAGAAGAAGAACGAGACCCTCATCCCCTACGAAGTCTCCGCCGACGTCGGCGGAGCGGTGGCGGAGAGCGTGCTCGCCTTTTTCGAGTCCGAGGCCGGGAAGCACGTGCTCGAACGCATGGCCGAACTCAACCTCAAGCCGGAGTCCGCGAACTTCCTCCCAAAACCCTCCGAGGCCGACACCTCCGACCTCCCCCTCGCCGGCAAGACCATCGTCATCACCGGCACCCTCAGCGTCGATCGCGACGTGATGAAACGTCTGCTCGAAGCCAAGGGCGCGAAGGTCACCGGCAGCGTCTCGAAGAACACCGACTACCTTCTCGCGGGAGAAGGCGGTGGTTCAAAGCGCGACAAGGCGGAGAAGCTCGGGGTCGAGATCATCGACGAGGACGCGGCCCGCGCCATGCTCGGGTAGACTCCTTTCCCCTGCGATCGCGTAGTGATCGATCGCGTAATGGCTCCCGGAGCGGCGAATGTTACGCTCCGGGCGTCGAGTTCCACTCCCGACCAACCCCCACACCACCCCCTGCCCCCGATGAGCCCCCACTCATTCCGCGCGGCGGCATCCCGCCCGCTCTCCCCCGCCCGCAAGATCCATGCAGCCGGTCTGAAGCACCTGCTTGCGGTGGCCGGGTGTGTCACGCTCGGATCCGCTTCGGTTTCCTGCTCGAGCACCACCCCGGCTGGATCCGGACTGGTCAGCACGTCCGGCCACATCGCGGTCAGCTCGGTTCGCGAAGATACCCGCGACGCCCGCACCGAATGGAACCCGGAATCGCTGCCCTTCGCCGGCGACGCCCGCGAGATGTTCCGCGATCTCGGCCCCGACTATTTCGAGAACCTGCTGCGTCATGCGCCGCGGCCGGAGGACTTCGAATAGTCGGCGCATTGCAGGCTCACGGTCGATCAGCCGATCAACCACTCCGCGAGGGCGATCAGGAGAACCAACCCCGCGACGAACGCCCAGATCCAGGCGAGGGCCTCGGTGAGTCCCCGGATCGCGACCCCGCCCTCGCGACGCCGTTCCGCCCAGCGGGAGAGCACCAGGGCAACGGCCGGCGTGCCGATCGCCAGCAGAAGCGCACCCGCAATCGCGATCGCCACCCCGAAGCCCGGCCCGACCAGATGGACGACCATGTTCAATATCGCCGCGGTACCGACCGGCACGGCGATCAGGCTGAGACATCCGAGCGACGTGAAGATCCCCGGCTTCGGGGGAAACTCCTCGTCCATCCAGTCGCCTGACGGCACTTTCCTCAGGCCCTCCATCGTACCCGTCCAGCGCCAGGTCCACGCCCCGGTCGCCGGCCACCGTTCCGGCTCCGGTTCCTCCCGAAACACCTCGACCGGCACCCGCCGGAATCCGGCCCGCCCGTCACCCTCCGCCGCCTCGGCCTCGTAGGCATCCAGCGCCGAGAGATGCTCCGGCGAGACCTCCCACAGGTCCCCGACCACCCACTCGGCGGATGCGGGATCCGGCAGCAGAGCCGGATAGCCATCGAGGCGATGGAGCCGTCCGCGGACGCGACCGGCGCGCACGTAGGTCGCCCCGTCCATGAGGAAGGCATTGCAGGCACCGCGGCGCAGCGTGCCGTAAACGAACACAAACTCGGTGTCGGGAGCGGTCACGTGGAGGTCACGCCACCAGATTCACCGCGGCACGGGAAGTGCGAAGGCGACATCGACAAGCGCCCCGCCACGGCCGCCGCTGGTTACGCTTCAGCGCCCACCTCTACAACTGCGACGACGACTTCCGCCGGATCGCGGAGCTGAGCGATGGTCCTTCCAGACCCGGAATCGGGTCTATTTGCGGTGAATGCCGTAGGCGGGGTGGCGGCGTTCATGTTTCACGACCGTGATCCGCAGCGCCGGTTCTTCCAGCACCCTGAAAAGGATCACGTAAGGAAAGCGCTTCATCAGCGCCCGTCTCGTGTCGCCGCGGACGATCATCCACCGCTCGGGCATCGACGCGATCCGCAGCACCTGCCGCTCGAACTCGTCGATGAACTCATCACCAAGACGCGCCGACCGATCGTTGTAATAGTCGCGGATCTCTCGAAGCTCAGCCTCCAATGCGGGGTGGTATTCAACCCTCATTGCCGGAGCCGCCCCATGAGTTCGTCATGCGAAAGGGCGGCGACCGCTCCACTCTCAAGCTCCCGGTCCCTGGCCTCGGCGAGCGCAGTTGCCTCATCATCATCCAGCCCAGCCGCCAACTCGTAGGGGTCCTCGATGCTCTCCCAGAGTGAGGCGGCAAGCAGCGCGCGCTCCCGGACCGGAAGCTTGAGCGCCTCGGGGGCAATTTGGTCGATGCTCATGGAAGGATTCTACCCTCGAGCCGACGCCCGGAAAGCATCATTTTTGCCGATGCGATCCCGATGACGCCACCGGAACCGCTGTTGAAATCGAATGTCTCGCAAGAACTGATTGCCCGGCAAATTATTGGGGAAGAAGTCCATTTTGGGCGCGTCAAGGGACTGAGACTTCCTTCCTCACGTAGGTCATGCTGGCCACAAATCGATCATACTGAAGCTGACATACGACCTCGATAGACTCTCCGGCTTGAACTGAATCAGGAACAATGAAAACCGGAGCGTTCCCGGGAAGTCTCTCCCATTCCTCTTGAGCATCGGTGCCCCAGTTTCGCGATACGCCGGAC
>CALGOH010000250.1 GCA_937957985.1 uncultured Verrucomicrobiae bacterium | reverse complement strand
CACCGGGGTCGGATCGGGGGCGATCGGTGTGGTTGGCTTACTGACCCAAGCCGTCACTCACGTGCGGCGTCCTATGGTATTGAGCCATCCGATCGCCCCCTCTCCGCTTCGGGCTCCCAATCTCCGGGCGGGCGTCACGACGCCGCCGGTTGTCGGGAAGGGGTTTGCTACGGGATGCGCAGTAGAGAGTCGTTTTCATGATCCGCGGGGAAGCTGGATGCCGTGGAGTTCGCGCAGGGTGCGCCGCCAGAAGCCGACCGGGTTTGCCTCGTCGGTGATGAGGTCGAGACCACCGGGAACGGTCCGCCATTTGCGGGTGAGCACCTCCCAGGTGGAGCGCACACCGGCTTCGAGTTCGGCGGGGTCGGGATCGATGGCGCGGGCCGGCGGCGGCAGGTAGGGCATGCCGTTGCGCGTGAGGGTCAGCGCGAGGCGCAGGTAGCGGCGGGCCGCGGCATACATGCCGTGCTGGCCGTTGTGGTTCCAGCGGATGATACGGTCCTTGATTTCGGCCGGGCCGTAGAGGCGGAGCTTCATGGCGCTCTGGACGGTCCAGTCCTTGAGGATGCGGTTGCAGCGCGGGCCGACCTTTCTCCCGCGTCCGCGGGACGGGCTTGTCGGGACCGCCGCTCTGGTAGGTGCGTGGGACGATGCCGGCGTAGCCGCAGGTCTGGTCGAGCGTGCGGCGGGGATCGGGCGGGCGGATTCCAGGGTTTACACCCCTGGCTAAGGGCCAACATTCCTTGGGGGCCGGTTCGGGGCGGTCGCCTGTCACCCTCAGGTTAGAGTTTGTTTCAACCTGCCGACCTCACGTCAGAATCCCCACGACAATCAGCAGCACCGCGGCCACAACGCAGATCATTGTCCGCAAGACATTGAGGCGGTTCCACGCAGGTTCGAAGGCCTGGCGGGCTTTCGCGAGCGCGGGTTCGTCGAGCGTCTCGAGATCAAGCGTCTGCAGGTGGTTGTTGAGGGGAACGTTCCCCCGCATCGTCGGCAGTTGGACTCCGAGTAGGTAGAGAACCGCCGCGGTCACGAGCAGGCCACACGCCATTGCGTCGAGTTGGCTGAATCCCATCACCGCTGCGGCCATCACGCTGACGACCGATCCCATCCAGACGACCACAAAGATGGGATGACCTTTCTGGATGATGCGGTCGATCTCCTGGAAGCCCCGCAGGAAGGCCCGATCCTCCAGCCGCCCGAGGCCCGGCATGACGAGGAGGGCGAAGGTGAAGAGAAGGCCGGTGACAAGGAGAGTCGTGAGGGTGGCGAAGAGGAGCAGGCTGTTGAAAAGGAGTTCGGTGTTCATGACGAGAGAAGGCCGGAGTGAGAAGGCGGAGATGAGGGCGGCCGGATCCGACCGCCCCCATGGTTGAATTCAGGCAAAGGCACCGGAGAGATGGGCTTTCTGCAGGAAACTGCGGAAGTCGCGAGGCGGGCGACCGAGGGCCCGCCGCACCCCGTCAGCCAGACTCGAGTTCCGTCCGTCGAGAACCTCGTTGAAGAGGTAGTCGACGAGCTGAACCATGCCTGCCGGCAATTGCGCGGCCTCCAGCCCCGCCACGAACTCCTCCCGCGAGACATCGACCACCGTGAGCTCGCGGCCGGTCACCTCGCGAAAGATCGCGGCGATGTCCCGGAAGGTGAGCAACTCGGGTCCGGTCAGTTGGTAGATCTCGCCGGCATGACCCTCGCCGGTTAGGGCGGCGGTGACGACGTCGGCAATGTCGTCCGCATCCACATACCCCTCGCCCACGTGGGCGTTGGGAACGGCAAGCGTGCCACTCATGAGCAGGTCACGGAAGAACGACTCCGAGAAGTTCTGGTTGAACCAGCCACAGCGCACGATCGTCGCCGGAATGCCCGAGTGGAGCACGCGGCGCGCGCCGGGTTGCGCCGCGTCCTCGCCCCGGCCGGAGAGGAGCACGACCCGCTTCACGCCCTGCGTCCTGGCCGCGGCCAGCAGTGCGCGGATGTGATCCGACGCTCCGGGAACGGAGAGGTCGGGATGGTAGGTGACGTAGAGCGATTCGACGCCCTCGAGCACATCGTTCCAGTTGGAATCGTCGTTCCAATCGAAGTTCGGGTTGCTCGAGCGGGAGGCGCCGCGGACGTCATGCCCGAGGACCTTGAGGCGCTCGATCACGCGGCGTCCGGTTTTTCCGCTGCCGCCGATCACGAGAAACGGAGCGGTCGTGGAGTTCATGTTCCGGGCGGGTTGGTTGATGGTGTTTGCTTTCATCACCCGCACCCTGATCGATCGCGCCCCGATCGGCTATGGCAGCGGCTCCAAGTAGATTGACCATTCGTCCAAAAGCGGCACCCTGTTCAGATGTCGGACCATTCCACGGCCAACTCCACCGAGGAAGCCTTCCGGTCCGTCGATCCGCTTGGGGAGGCGCTGCATGCGCTGCGATTGAGTGGCGCCTTCTTCTGTCGGTCGGAACTGCGCGCGCCCTGGGGGATCGAGCTGCCGCCGATGCCCGACAGCCTGATGTTCCATATCGTGACCGAGGGATCGGCGTGGATCACCTTCGGCAGTGGCGAGCGGTTCCAGATGGAAGCCGGTGATTTCGCGCTTCTTCCCCAGGGCCGCGGGCATGCGATCGTCGACACGCCCGGGACTCGGGCGATCAATCTCTACGACTACGACCGTCCCCTCCTGAGCCCCCGCTACGAGCTGCTCGAAGTCGACAATGGCGGCAGTCCGTCCGGCCTGATCTGCGGCGTCGCGTCGGTCAGGGATCCGGCCGCCCGCCGCATGATCGGTCTTCTGCCGAAATTGATACGCATGCAGGCGTCCACCCCAGGCAACGAGTGGCTTCGGGGATCCGTCCAGATCATGATGCAGGAAGCCCGCAGCCTCGGCCCCGGTGGCGATGCCGTCATCACCCGCTTCGCCGACATTCTCGTCGTGCAGGCGATTCGCCACTGGTTGCGAACCGACCCGAATGCCCGGATCGGCTGGCTCGGTGCGCTGCAGGATCCACAGGTCGGACGCGCGCTTGCCCTGATTCATCGGGAACCAACCCAAGCCTGGACGGTGGAATCCCTGGCCGAGGCCGTTGGTATTTCCCGCTCCGGCCTCGCGGCCCGTTTCGCCGATCTCGTCGGCGAGACCCCGATGAGCTACCTGCGACAATGGCGGTTCGAAGTCGCCCGCAACTGGCTGCGCGATACCGACCAGACGCATGCCGAGATTGCGGAGAAGCTGGGGTATGAAAGTGAGGCGAGCTTTTCCCGTGCCTTCAAGAAGGCGACCGGACAAACGCCCGGGAGCGTCCGAAGGCAGGCTGCGGCAGGTGAAGCCTGAATGCTCGCCGTTGTCGAAGAGGTCGGTCCTTGAATCGTGGCATGGACGCGCCATTTCATCGAAGGAGCCACGACACCGGCCGGACAGCCATCCATTCAGCCTACTTCTTCTCACCCAGATGAATGAGGCTGCGGTCCTTGCGCAAGGCCTTGAGGTAGTGCGCGTGCAGCGTGGCAAAGCGCTTTTCGTGCTCACTGTTGGCCGCGGCCTTCGTCTCCTCGTTCAGAGGATTGCACAAGCCCTCGATCATGTCGTCGCGGAAGGCTTGCAGCATGTAGAAGCGGTCGCGGGCCGGGGCGTATTGGTGACCCCCCTTGTTCTTTCCGTAGGGTCGCACCCGCGACATGACGGGACTCTCGACATGTCCGGAGAGAACCATCCTGCCCTGCCGTTCTATCCTGGTGGTGGCGTTGTGGTGGATCGCATTGGCAACCGCGGTCATGAAGTCGTCATCGATGCCGACCTCGGGCATGGCCTCATAGATGAGCAGGCAGCCCTGCATGGTGTGCGAGTAGTGGCCGCCGTCCTCGGGCCTGTTGAAGATCACCTCTCCCTCCACCTCCCTGATCTTTCCGGCCTTGTAGGGATAGTAGAAGTGCGTCTTGCCATCGAAGGTGGAAAAGCAGCTCTCCTTGAACCAGTTCTTGATGTATTCGGCGACCGTCCTGCGGTAGCGATCGATCGTGGACTGGTATTCCCTGCCGCCCTTGAGCGTCTGCCAGTCCTCCAGCGCCACGGCGATGGTGGCCATGGTGCCGATGCCGTTCATCGCACGGTTGAAGGCCCGCTCCCTGAAGTCATCGGCCACTGGCTTGGGAATGCCCATCTCCGCATCCAGATCGTCGTCACCCTCATAGCTCGGCTTGAGCACGGAAACCATGGTCTCGAGAAAGTCCCCGGCTTCCGCAAGCTCTTCCTCGGTGACCGAGGCCGGGGCCTTGCGGGCCTTCTGAAGGGTGATGCGCGCGCACAAGGCCATGGTGTACATGTAGGCCAGGCCTTCCGGATCTTTCGCCTTGTACTGCACGGCCGCGGGGTAGGCCTTGGAGAGTTCGTTGTAGTGGCGCGCCGATTCCAGCATCAGGGCATGGACGCGCTCATCTCCCGTCGAGCGGTACACCTTGTAGAGCTTGAGCCATTGATGGACGGGAAAGAAGAAGCGCATCATCACGAACTGCTCGACGGAGACCACCGGGTTGTCAAAAGGCAGCTCCTGAATGGCGCTGCCTCCGGCGATCGTCTCCTGAATGAGGATCTCGATCTCCTCCCCCGAAGGCATCTCGTCGGGCGAGTAGGGCTTGTGCATCCAGCCTTCCGGCGGCACGTATTCCTCCCGCTTTTCGAGCTTGGCCCAGTTTTCCTCGGAGATGGTGGCGTCACTCGGCCCCCGCTCCTTGCAGTGCCCGCATAGCACGAAACCGTCCTTGAGCCACTCGTTCAATGGCCTTCGTGTGAAACCGGCATGCATCTGGCGTCGGTGGCAGCCGGGATAACATCTGCCCTGCCGTGGATTGTCACTGCCGGCGAGCAGAGCATCGTCGGGAATCTTCTTCGGAGGATGTTGGCGCTTGTAACCGATGAAGGAGCTGACGGTTCTTCCGGACTGGCCGGCTTCTCCGATGCGGTAGCCGAGCCTGTCGGCCTCGGCGAGCGTCATGGTCTTCTTGTGCTCCTTGAGAATCAGGTCGGGGGAGTCCGCGGCATGAACGCGGTACCAGAGCGCGTCGACGTAGACGACGGTGTCGGGATCGTACTCCACACCGGTGTCCTTGTCGGCTTCCTCTTTGGGTGCCACGTCCTTCTTGTTCTTTTCCGCCTCCGCCTCGCGCCGGATGTTGAGCACACTGCCCGGGCAGCGTGAACATGGGGGCGTGCCCTTGGCCCTGGCCTCGGCCGCGGTCATCTTTTGCAGCTTGGCGAGCTCCTGCGCATCCCTGGTCAGGCGGCGGCAGCCCTCGACGTGAACCCGCTTGCCTTGGCCGTCCCAGTAGACCGTGGTCTCGTCGGCGATCTCGGACTCCTGCGCGTGGAGGCCGGGTGGGCTCGCGAGCAGGCATGCAAGCAGCAGACCACAGTGAAGGACTTTCCGAGCGCGAGCTTTCTTCATGGCCAACCCGAGGTATCAGAGCTTCGCCCGTGGATCCATGATGGAGATCGCTTCGTTCCGACTTCGAAGGTCGAAGGAGTCTCGCAAGGCAAAGGTCCGACTTGAGCGGATGCCGAATGTCTCGTCGAAGGCCACCCCCCGACGCAAGGTGGTGAATCGGTTTGGCCGAAAATCCGAAACCCCGTCCGGATCCGCCGCGTAGTCATCGGCGACCGATCCGATTCCATGAATTTCCGCTCCGCCACCGCGCTCCGCCCGGTTTCCCTTCTCCTCGCCCTGTCCCTCGCCATCGCCACGGACGCCGGCGCGATCTTCGACCCGGAGAACCTCGGCCAGTGGGACAAGCCCACCAAGATCGGTCCGGACAAGGAGTGCCCCGGGTTCCTCGTCAACCTCGGCCCCACCGGCGCCCGTGCCATCCTCAAGGAGGACTCCTTCGTGGTGAAGCACGTCTTCGGCGACTCACCGGCGGACAAGCGGCTTCGCCTCGACGACGAGATCACGGGTGCCAACGGCAAGCCTTTCGGCAAGCACACCTTCGGCAAGTGCTACGGAATGGAGCCCGGTGCCGGCTACGAAGGGCCGATCATGGACCTGGGCCAGGCGATCGAGGACAGCGAGGGCGGGGACGGCGTGCTCACGCTCGACGTGATCCGCGACGGAAAGCCCGCCGAGGTCGAGATCCAGCTCGAGGCCATCGGTCGCTTCAGCGACACCTTCCCCAGGGATTGCACCAAGTCGGAGAAGCTCGCCGCGCGGGCGATGGACTACCTGCTCGAGCGCCCGGACGAACGCTGCGGGATCGTCCATGAGAAGGGCCTTCTCGGCCTCGCCATGCTCGCCCGGGGCAAGACCGGGGCGGCGAAAGACCTGGCGATGTCATGGAACGAACCGCCGGGCGAAAAGCAGTGGACCTGGTATCCCTCCTACCAGGCCATCTTCCTCGCCGAATACCATCTCGCCACCGGCGACGAGCGCGTGCTTCCGACCCTCGAGGAGAACTGCGGGCGCCTCTACCTTTCGCAGGTGATCGATCCGGAACTCTACAAGAACGCCATGCATGGCGGCCAGCCGCAGGCGAAGAACTTCCTCAAGGGCGGCAACGGCCACGGCGCCCGGATCGCCGGCTACGGCACCATGACCATCACCACCCTGATGGCCCTGCTGTCGTGGGAACTCGCCGAGGACTGCGGGATCGAGATCGAGGACTTCAACCGCGATCTCGCCTACGAATGCGTCCATACCCACACCCACGAATCCGGCTACATGGGCTACCGCTTCGCGACCGGGGCCTACACGCCGGTCGGCCGTCAGGGGCTCTCGATCATCGTCCACGAGCTCGCCGGTCGCCCGGGTTCCGAGGACCACGTCAATCGCGTCGTCAAGGGCCTGACGACCGCCAAGACCCGCCTCAACGACGGTCATGGCGACAACGCCCTGGCCTGGGGCTGGGCGCTGCTCGGCATCCAGCTTTCCGGCGACGAGGCAGCGACCCGCGAGGTGCTCGACTACAACAAGGCCTTCATCAACATGGCTCGCACCCACGACGGCGCCTTCGTCATCCAGCCCGGCCGCAACCGCCACGAAAAGGCCTACTACATGTCGCCGCGCATCCACCCGACCGCGGCGATGGTGCTGGCCCTCGGCATGGACGAGCCGAGGCTCAGGATCCAAGGAGCCGGCGGGAAGACGAAATCCTGACTTCAGGACCCCCGCCGGAACCCTTTACGGCACCGGCCATCGTTCGGATTCGCGAACCGCCGGTGGGAATCCCGCCGATTGGCCGGAATTGAGTTTCCCTGGTGCCGGAGATGCCAGAGGATCGCGATCGTCCCCATGAAAGCCGAGCGGGAAATCCTCTACCGGCAGCGGCTCGACCGCTACGTCACGGCGATGCGCAACGGGCGCCCGGACATGATTCCGATCCGTCCCTTCGTCGCCGAGTTCACCGCCAAGGTCGCGGGGATGACCAGCCAGCAGGTGACCCAGGACTACGAGCTGGCCTTCGAGGCGGCCCGGACCTGTGCGAAGAGCTTCGACTGGGATGCCGTGGTGCCGAACATGGTCTACGTGTGGGGCGTCATTCCCCAACTGCTCGGGAGCCGCTACTACGCCATCCCCGGCGTCGGCATCAGCCCCGACACCGGCTTCCAGTACCTCGAGCCTCCCGAGGGCGGGGAGTGGATGCCAGCCGACGACTACGACGCGCTGATCGCCGACCCGACCGGCTACCTGCTCGAAAGCTGGGTGCCGCGCACCAACCGGCGCCTGGTGCGACCCGGCGAGGCCAACACCAGCGCCAACAACCTCGCCTGGCTGCGCGGCGGCATGGCGGTGATGGACTACTTCGGCGCGCTCGGGCGCTCCGTCCGGGAGTTGCGCGAGGAATGCGCCATGCCCTCGGCCATCGCCGGCATCCTCAAGAGCCCCTTCGACATCCTCGCCGACAAGTTCCGCGGCTACCTCGGGCTGACCATGGACCTCTTCGAGCGGCCGGACAAGGTGATGGCCGCGGTCGAGGCGATGATGCCGCACATGTACGAGGTCGCCCGTAGCACGGCCGATCCGGAGCGGAAGCTGCCGGTCACGATCTGGATGCACCGCGGCTGCGTGCCCTTCATCACCCCCGAGCAGTTCGACCGCTTCCACTGGCCGATGCTCAAGCCCATCATCGAGGCCCTCTGGGCCGACGGCATCCAGGTGCTCTTCTACGCCGAAGGCCAGTGGGCGCATCATTGGGACGCCTTCCTCGAACTCCCGGCCGGGTCGGTCATCGTCCACTGCGACCGGGACGACGTCTTCGCCGCCAAGCGCAAGCTCGGCCACAAGTTCGCCATCAGCGGCGGGATTCCCAACACGCTGCTCAGCTACGGCACGCCCGACGAGGTGCGCGCGTTCTGCCGGCGGATCATCGACGAGGTCGCGGTCGATGGCGGCTACATCATGGATGCCGGGGCCATCATGCAGGACGACACCAGCATCGAGAATCTCCGCGCGCTCACCGACTACACCCGCGAACACGGCGTCTACTCCCAGTCGACCCCGGCTCCGGAGCCCGGGCGCCTGCCCGAATCCTTCGCGCCCGACCCGCGCCTTCACGCTCCCCATCCGCGCCCGCCGGGCTCGGTGATGCCGGCCGCCGACGAACTCGCGGACCTGCCGGAGATCACCGGCGACCGGGAAATCGTGACCCGCACCCTCGGCGGCATCGACGCCTGGGCCTACGCCTTCCTCTGGCACTGCGTGGTGTCGTTCTGAGAACCTTCGGGAAACCCTGTAGCCGACGGGTGATGGAATCCTGAAGATTGGAGGCATCCTGAGCCTACCACATCGTAACAAGCTCACGGGCTCCGTTTCGCGGGACCGGCCCTTTTCCACGAGGCAAAATCCGACAGCCCGCCCTACATGATTCCCGAAGGTCGTCAGGCAGGCTCCGGCGGAGCCACCGTGAGATTCCCGGAGGCGTCCTGCCGGATCGCGCCGGCCTGAAGGAGGGCGGTCACCACCTCGAGACAATCGGCCACGGGCGCACCCGACAGGTCCGAAACTTCATCCGGCGTGGGGAACGGATCGCCGGGTCGCATCCGCCCGCTTCTGACCGCCGCCTTGGCGGCGGCGACAAGTTCATCGACGGTCGCAGGACGCGATTCCCGGATGCGGCGGAACATCGGGCTTCGCTTGATGAAGCCGCGGGTTACGGAAAGCCGCCGTGAGGCATGAATGAAGCAATTGGTCATGTTCGAAGGGTGGTTTGGACATGCGGGCTTTTGCTTCGGTGCCGGAGGAGGGCGAACTCTCTTCCAGCCCCTGGGTTTCCGACGGGAAGAACGATGCCAAGCACGGATTCTTTCCAATTTTCGACCGCTTTTTTTCCACGGGAACTGATGATCAGGAATCGAATCCTTCCCGGTGCCGAGCAGATCGCCGGACCGAGCCGGAGGGTTCGACACGGCGGGAGATCCGTGATGGGCTTTCGCGATGAAATCCCCGTGGATTGTGCTGTTGGCGGTTCTTCCCGTCGTGACGGCACCGGCGTTGGCCAAGCGGTCCTCCGAGGCCGGCCCTCATGTGATCCTGTTCCTGGCGGACGACCTCGGCTGGAAAGACGTGGGATACCACGGAGGGCGGATCAGGACGCCGCACATCGACCGCCTTGCGGGGAGCGGGGTCCGGCTCGACCAGTTCTACGTCCAGCCGGTGTGCTCGCCGACCCGCGGCGCGCTGCTGACCGGGCGTTATCCGATCCGGCTCGGGCTGCAATGCGGCGTGATCCGCCCGTGGGCGACACACGGCCTGCCCCTCGACGAGCAGACGCTGCCGGAGGGATTGAAGACGGCGGGCTATGCCACCGCGATCGTCGGCAAGTGGCACCTCGGCCATTCCCAGCCCGAATACCTGCCCACCCGGCGCGGCTTCGACCGGCAGTACGGGCACTACAACGGGGCGATCGATTACTTCACTCACCTCCGCGACGGCGGCCACGACTGGCATCGGGACGACCGACGCTGCGACGACGATGGCTACGCCACCGATCTCCTTGCCGCGGAGGCGGTGCGGATCATCGAGGAACATGACGCGACCGATTCCGAAAAGCGGCTCTTCCTCTACGTGCCCTTCAACGCACCCCACTCGCCGTGGCAGGCGCCCGAAGACCAGATCGCGCGGAACCCTGGATATACCGAAAAGCGGCGACAGGTCTATGCGGCCATGGTGACGTCGATGGACGATGCGATCGGGCGGATCCTCGACGCGGTCGCCAGGCATCTGCACGAGGAGGAAACGCTCGTCTTCTTCTGTTCGGACAACGGCGGGATGAACATGGCAGGCACGAACGGCGAGCTGCGGGGCGAGAAGGGACTGCTCTACGAGGGCGGCATCCGCGTGCCGGCCATCATGGCATGGGAGGGAAAACTCGAGCCCGGAGTGGTGAACGAGCCGCTCCACATCGTTGACCTGTATCCGACGCTGCTGGGATTGGCAGGTGCCGAGGTTGATCAACACAAGCCGCTGGATGGGAAGGACGCCTGGCCAACGATTGCCGCAGGCCGGCCCTCACCCCATGAGTTCATCCTGCACAACGTGACGCCGTTTCAGGGAGCCATCCGGATGGGCGACTGGAAGCTGGTGCACAATGGATCGGTAAGGGCGAATGCGAATGCCTACGACGGTCCCGAGACGTGGGAGCTTTTCAACCTGAAGGACGATCCCATCGAAAAGAAGGATCTCGGCCGGGAGCAGCCCGAGGTCCTCGCCCGTTTGCGGAAGAAGCTGGAGGAACTGAGGGCCGGGGCGGTCGAGCCGCATTTTCCGCCGAACCAGGCGCCTGAGGGCTTCGTCGTCCCCGAAGTGTGGGGACAGGCGGAGTGACCTGGCGGGTTATCCCAAGTTTCGTGCATTCGTTGGTGCTTCGAAGGAACATGAATCGATGAGGCCTTCCCCTCCTGCCTCAACACGACAAGCTGCACGCGTGACTTCATCCCACACGAACGCGTCCGGGGCGGCCAGCCGTGTGGACTGGGGCGTGACGGCGATCGTCGCGGGCGCGTGCGTGCTGCTCGGATTGTTCTTCGTCCTCGACTGGGGCCGGGGGCCGGCGCGCGCCCTGCTGCTCGTCTTGCTCGCAGCGCTCGCGTGGCGGGCGGCATGCCGGGAGCCGCGCCCGCTTCCGACAGGCCGGACGTCGCTGCGGCAGGTTCTTCTTTTCGTCGTCGCGCTGGGTGGTATCGCCTTCCATCTCGACACCGGGGTGCGGTCGATCCACCGGGCCACCTCGACACGATCCATCGAACTGGACCAGGGCCAGATCAGCTACCGAGCCTCACGTTATCTCATCGAGCGGGGCGTGAATCCCTACGGGCGCGAGATCCCGCTCGACACCACCGAACTCCGGATCGGGCTCGACGAGTTGATCGAGCCCGAGGATGCGAACCTTGCCGTCGGAGAAATCGACGCGGCGCTGGAGTCCGGCACCGACCCATCTGCCGTGTGGGAGCTGGTCCCGCGGCCCGGGGACGATCCGGGGAAACAGGAAGCATGGCAGGGTCTTTCATCGCGGCTGGGCTACAAGTACGGCCCGCTGCAGTTGGCGCTCTACACTCCGGCCGTCGCGCTGTGCGGGCATGCCGGCATCTACGTCGTCCACCAGCTCCTCTACCTCGGCATCGTCGCGGCCGTGATCGCCATCCTCCGCCGGTGGTGGCCGGACCCGGGCGTGCCCTGGGCAGTGGCCCTGATCATCATTCACATCCCCCCGCACATCGCGCACAACACCCTCGATCTCTCCGCCACCGATCTGCTCCCGTTGCTGTGCGGACTGCTGGCGGTCCTCTGCTTCCTCGGTGGCCGCGGACGGCTCACCGCGCTGTTCGTCGGTGCCTCGATCGCGTCGAAGCTCTTTCCCGGCGCGCTCTATGTTCCCCTGCTCCTCGCCGTGCGCCCGCGTGACTGGTGGCCGCTGCCGGTGGTGCTGGCGGCCAGCTACGGCCCCTTCCTCGCCTGGGACGCGCCGGGACTGGTGGCGAATCTTGTCAGCTTCAACTTCGTCCGGTCCACCGACAGCACGGCGCTCGTCCACTTCCTGAGGCCCGGAACGGCGTGGCTGGTGAAAGGACTCGGAATCGCGCTGATCGGCTACGGCCTGTGGCGGGCGATGCGGGCCGGCTGGACGCCGCGGGCGACGCTGGCCTACCTGCTGGTGGCCCACGGCGCCGCCTTTCTCGCCGCGGGCACCTTCCACAACAACTACCTGATCTGGGTCACCCCGCTGCTCGGTCTTTTCCTCGCCGTGGCCTTGTTCCAACCCGTCACGTCCGGCCGAACGGCCGGATGCTCGACTCGTGGCCGTGCCTCCGTATGCTTCCCGCCATGAACCCGCTGCCCCGCCGGACCTTTCTCCGCCAGTCACTCGTCACCGCGGCCTCCACGGTCGCCCTCACCGGCCGTGGTTTCGCCGCGCCGAGCGAAACGCTTCGCGCCGCGGTGATCGGCGTCGGAAACCGGGGCATGCAATTGGTCAAGGAAGCCGTGAAGGTGCCGGGGCTGACGGTCACCTGGCTGGTCGATCCCGACGAAACGCGGGCCCGGCAGGCGACGAAAATCGCGCCCAACGCGAAGGTCGCGCAGGACCTGCGAAACGCGCTCGACGACAAGGACGTGGACGTCGTGATCATCGCCGCCTGCAACCACTGGCACTGCCTCGCCGCGATCTGGGCCTGCCAGGCGGGAAAGGACGTCTATGTCGAGAAGCCGTTGGGCCACAACCTGGTCGAGCAACGCCGGCTGATCGAGATCGCCGAAGCGACCAAGCGCATCGTGCAGGTCGGCACGCAGCAGCGTTCCGACCGTGTGCAGGACGAGATCCGGAGCTTCCTCCACGACGACAAGGAACTCGGAGAGATCCAGTACATCCACGCCAACCACTATTTCCTGCGCGAGCCGGTGGCGAAGATCCCGGGAACCCTGAAGATCCCCGCCGCGGTCGACTACGACCTGTGGTGCGGCCCGGCGGAGAGGCGCGACCTTCACCGCAAGGAGCTCCACTACGACTGGCACTGGGACTGGAACACCGGCAACGGCGAGATGTGCAACTGGGGCGTCCACATCCTCGACGACGTGCGCAACGTCGGCCTGGCCGACCGGGTCGGCCTGCCCAAGCGGCTGCTCACCGCGGCGGGACGCCTGACATGGGACGACGCCGGGGAAACCCCGAACGTCCAGGTCGCGTACTACGACACCGGCTCGATCCCGGTCATTTTCGACCTGACGAACCTGCCGATCAAACCGGGCTCGAAGGCGGCGCCTGGTTACCTGGGCACGCGCAGCGGATACACCGTGCATTGCGAGGGCGGGCGCTACAGCGGCGGCCGCGGCGGTGGCGGCGCCTTCGACAAGGATGGAAAGCGCATCCGCAAGTTCAGCGGCAGCGGCGGCGAGGGCCACATCGGAAACTTCATCAAGGCGGTCCGCGAGCGGAAGCGTTCGATCCTCAACGCCGACGTGGTGCAGGGCCACTACTCGAGCGCGTGGTGCGAACTGGCCAACATCGGCTACAAGACCGGCTCGGACTATTCGCGCGAGGAGGCGCTCGATATCAACAGGAGCCTGCCCGCCTGGAGCGAGCTGCTGGATCAGGCCAACGAGCGCCTGGTCGCCCACGGGATCTCGCTCGAAGACCCGGCCGTGGCGATGAGCCCGGTGCTCGAGATCGATGCGGAGTCGGAGCGTTTCACCGGCACGATGGCCGACAAGGCGAACGCCTTCCTCAAGACCGGCTACCGCAAAGGTTTCGAGCTGCCGGAGGCCTGAAGCCCGGCACGCCTCAACGATAGGGCTCGAAGCGGAGGTAGCGTGACGGCACGTCGCGACGCAGCCGCAGCCGGACGTTTTCGTGCGCGCCATCGCCCAGTGGATCGAAATCCAGAATCTGCTCCTCGACCGAATCCTGGTCGATGATCAGGGGTGACCATTCTTGCAGGTCCTCGCTGATCCACGGCGCGGTTCGCGGAGCGAGCTTCCGTCGCCGGAACTCGAGCACGAACCAGTCGCCCGATCCGTCCGATTCCAACTCGTTCCGCCCGAAGATCGGACCGGCGACAAGCGGATCGTGCCCGAGACGGAACTCCAGCTCGTTGACGATGCCATCGCCATCCGGATCGCCACCGGGTGTGGCATCCGCCCCATTCCACACGATGCCAGCGCTCCACTCGGAATAGATCGGCGGCGCGGGCAGCGCCCCGGCATGAAGCAACGCCACTTCGGCCGGCAACAGGGCCTTGCGATAGATCCGCAGATCATCCATCTGTCCCTCCCAGCCCTTTGGCGTGGACAACTGCAGCGGCTCGCCGGGCACGGTCACCGGACCACTGTCGATCTCGGTGAATCGCGCGCCGTCGTCGAAATGGAGCCGCGCCTTCCAGGTCCCGCCGACGTGGCGGTTGACCAGCGTGATCAGATGCCAGTCGCCGTCATCCAACGGCGGTCCGCCGGCGGACGTGTCGAGCTTGCCTTCGGAGTCGCCGACGTAGAACTGCAACAGCGTCGGCGGGGAAAGGTTCCAGAGCTTGAACTGACGCCGATCGGGATCGACCTGCTCGCGGTGGAAGATCCCCGAGTAGGGGCGGGCATCGGTCGTGCGAAGCCAGAGGCTGATGGTGAACCCTTCCTGCTGAGGATCGAAGTAGAGGTCGGCGGAGTCGGCGATCTCCAGCTTGTCGATCGAGGTCCGGCCATCCGCCGCCCCGAGCGCGCTGCCGAAACGTCCCGGAGACCACACCGCTCCCGGGACGGTGATGTCGTGATCCTCCCCCGACGGTGAGCGATCCGTGATCGAGGTCCCGGAGCCCTCGTCGAAGTCGTAGTGCAGCACCAGCGCATCGCCGAGGCTCTCCTCGGTCACCACCACCCGCCACGGGTCGGCGGCATTGCCGGCCGTGCCGACCGCATTGCTGAGTTCGACATAGTACTCGCCGGCGTCCGCCGAACCCACGCCGAGCAGTGTGAGGCTCGCCGTCTCCACGCCCGAATACCCGGTCCCATCCGCGAGGGCGACACCATCCTTGAACCACTGGAAACTGATCGGCAGGTCGCCTTCGACCCCGGCGGTGATGGTGAAATTGTCGCCCGCCCGGGCGGCCAGCACCGATGCCGGCTGGCTGAACGACGGAGGGACCGTGGGAGGCAGCACCGTGACCTGCACCTCGGCGGCCCGGGCATGCGTGCCATCCCAGACGCTGTACTGAAGGGTGTCGGCCGCGTCCCAGAAACCGTCCTCCGGGGTGTAGACCAGGCTCCCGCCCTCGTCCGCGAGCTCACCGTTCTCCGGCTCGGCGGCCTTCGCCATGACGAGGGTGTCACCGTCAGGATCGGTCGCCGTGAGGGGAATGATGACCGAACGCCCGGGACGCACGCTGAGGTCGGCCGTGGTCGGTTGCGGGGGCGCGTTGTCGGCCCGGGCGAAAGCCCCCTGCCCGAGCTGGTTCAACGATCCCGCAGCCACCTCGGTCCGGTACGCGGCGCGCACCATGTACCACGCACCCGCAGGCGGCGTGGGGTCGGTGAAGGTGGTGTCCGCCTGGATCTGGTCACCATCGATCGCGACGTAGGGGCCCAACCGTTCGGTGGCGCGGAAGATGCGGTAGCCCAGGGGGGTGCCGCCCGTCGGCGCCGACCACGCAAGGTCCACACCACTTGCCGCGCTCGTCGCCACGAGATCGCTCACCGGTGCTTCCGGGAAGGCGTGGAGTGTCGGGTCGCCCATCAGGTTGATCCACACCCCGTGCCGGAAATCGTTTCCGAAATCATCGTGCGGCACGTACTCGAGCCGGCCCGAGGGATCGAAGCCGTTGTTCACGATGCGCCGGTGGCACTCGCCGATGGTGGCCCCGAGTGCCATCGGGTGCAGGTGCCAGTTCGGTCGCACGCCCCACCCACAGGCGAGCACGTGCCACGGCTGGGCCAGTGTCGCGCGCAGCGCGTTGTCGTGGAGATGCCAGTTGTGCTTGTGGCTGCCGAAGTTGATCGAGAAGACGTTCTTGATCGAGTAGCCCGCGTAGTTCGCGCCGTTCCAGTCCCCGAAATCCACGCCGAAGAGTGAAGGCGTCTGCTGGCCCTCGAGATAGTGCGTTCCCTGGGAGGAAGAAGCCGGCCCGACGATGTTGGCCAGGCCGTAACGCTCGGCCGGGCTCTCATCGAAGACCATGTTGTTCCAGTACGCACTGTCAGGCGGGTCGCTCCGGCGATGGCGCCAGGCATGATTCCGATCGAGGTAGGAACGCAAGAGATCGACCTCGGCTTGTTCAAAGGCATGCAGGTCTTCGAAGTCCGTGCGGCCCACCATCATCTCGATGGCGTTGCCGCCATCCCTGACATTCGGTCCGGCCGCCGGAGTCGCGGTCGGCACCCAGCTTTGATCGAGAATGCCGTCACCCACCGTGTTTCGCGAACCGCGATCCAGCGTGTCGGACCAGCTTCCATCGACATCGGCGTAGAACAAGTCCGTCGAGTGGGGCACCGGCTCGTGCTCGTCCGGCGCGTCGAGTCCACTGAGCACGTACGGCACCCGCCCTAACAGGAACAGCGCGTGCGGCGTGGCGGGGTTCTTCGCGAACTCCGCCTGCACCCACGCTCTCAGGGCCGCCGGGCGACCGCTCGCGAGACCGTCGTGACGCGGCTGGTCGCGCCGCACGACCCTCCAGCCGTCGCCGACGAGATCCATCTCCAGGCGCGCGAGGGAACCGGCGAGCGGAGCCGCCATGGTTTCATCCACCACCAGCAGCACGATGCCGCGATCGGCCGCGACGGGCACATCGACACCCGCGGTCCAGTAGCCGGCCGCCTCCTCGACCGGATCCTCCGGGTCCGGACGGAAGCCGCGGTGCACCTCGTACTCGTAGGCGATGCCGGGAACGGTGGTCGTATCGGTGTAGGTATCGCCCGGCACCGTGGCGAGCAGGGTCCAGGTTCCCGCTCCCTCCTGACCCAGATGGCGCCGGGAAACGGTCACCGGATCGGGACCCTTCGGCTCGTCCTGCCACCACTGCAACGTCACCGACGACCCGTCGGGCGCGATCTGACCTTCCACGCGCAGGGACTTCTCGACCACGGCGGAAAATGCCGGGACGACGAGAAGAAGCGTGAGCCACAATGCGTGGCGCGCGGCTGGGGGGTGATCGCGCACGCCACTGCGTAGACCATCGCCGGAAACCGCGCAAGAATCGACGCCTTGCGAATTCTGCATCCGCACATCACTGGCACCGCCCTCTCGCCGCCCGTCACTGTGCCAGCCACGACTTCTCCGCCGCCGCGATCTTTTCCTCGCTCAGACCCATTGTCCGCAGGATTCCCTTCGCCATCATGATGTTGCCCAGCTTGTTCATGTGGCAGCCGTCGCTGGTCAGCTTGTTCCTGATGTTCCGCTGGTAGCCCGGGTCGCCGAACATCTTCGCCTTCCCCTCCTCGTCCGGCATCGTCGCCAGCGTCGCGCGCATCTCCTTGTCGAGATCGGCGAGCGGCAGGTTCTTCTCCTTCGCCAGCTCCCGCAGGAAGTCGTTGTAGGGTTCGAGCTTCTTGTTGGTCTCCTTCTCCGGGTCCTCGCCGATCATCGTCGAGGTCAGGATCATCACCCTGATGTCCGCCGCCTCGGCCTTGCCGACGATCTCGCGGATGTTCTTCCTGTAGTCCTCGAGCGGCACGCCCTCGAACGTGCGGTTGCCGAGCTTCAGCGTGAAATGCCAGACGTCGTTGACGCCGCAGCTCAGCAGCATCCAGTCGGGATCCTTGCCGATCACGGCGTCATCCAGGCGCGCCAGCATGTCGGGCGAGCGGTTGCCCGACTTGCCCGCGGGGATGTGGGTCACCTCGAGACCTTCCTTTTTCAGGGCGTCCATCACGAAGGTGATGTAGCCGTTCCTGCCGTTGCCGGCCTGGGTGATGGAGTCGCCCATGAAGGCGATCTTGTCGCCGGACTTGATCAGCAGCTCCTGCCCCGCCGAGGCGGCGGAAAAGCTGAGCAGGCCGAAAAGGGCGGCGAGGGTTCGGGTGAGATGGCGCTTCATCGAGTTGCCATGGGATAGCAACGCCGGCGCCGGATTCTTTCAGCCAATCAGGGTAATCCCCCACCCCGTGAGTGAATCGCCCCGCCGGGTCGGACCGAGCAGATCCCATCATCGGCGGCACGCAAGGGCCCGTGATGGCATCCCGGCCGAACGCAGGTCGCGGCCGTCACTTCACCACCACCTCGATCGCGTAGCCGCCGCCTTCCTGCGCCTCGCCAACCCGCAGCCTGAGCGGCGCGGACGGGGCGTCGAACTGCTGGCCCGGGTGGAAGGCCGCGTTCACCTTGTCCTCGCGCGGGTAAACCACGACAGCATTCTGCCCGCTCGGGAGGGTGGCATCGACGCTGTAAACCAGCACGCCGCCGGGTTCGGGCGCGTCCTTGTCGATCCGCAGCGGCTGGGCGCACTCGACCACGAACACCTTGCTCGGCTTCGACGGATCGTCCGCCGGGACCACGACCATCGAGACTCCGTCGTCGCCACCGAGGGGCGTGAGGGTGAGCTTGTGGGTGCCCTTGGTCAGGTAGGTCTTCCGGTTGTCGTCGAGCCAGCCGAACTTGTGCCGGTGCCAGCCGATGAAGCCGGTGGCCTGGCCGGCGGAGGACATGAGGTCCCACGGCCCGAGCGGGTTGCGCGGGGCGTCGTCGGGGACCTGGTCGGTGTAGGTGTAGAGGTCGGGCAGGCCCATGCAGTGGGCGAACTCGTGGGCCAGCACGAAGTGGCTCATGCTTCCCTGGTTCAGGGCGACGTTGATCTTCTCGCCGCGGTAGGGGATGGCCTGGTCGTCGCGCTCGCCGAAGGCGAAGTTTCCGCGGCCCGGCATGCTGATCATGATGTGATCGTAGTCGAGGAGGTTGAGCTCCGGATAGAGCGCGAAGGCATCGACGAACATCTCGCGGTGGCCCTCGGTGGTCGTCGGGTCGTAGGCCTTGTTCTCCTTCGGCATCCGCCTCCAGCCGTGGACCGGCTCGACCCCGACCGAGAACTTTCCGTACGACTGGTCGTGGAAAAGCTGCTGGAACCTGCCGCCGGCGAGGAGCTTCTCGGCGCGTTCCTCGGTGTCACCGTCCTGCGGGATGTTGGGGAAGTCGACGAAGAGCAGGACGGCCTTCTGCTTTCCAACCGTGGGGCCGTAGATGAGCGGATCGTTGGGGCCTTCGGTCTTGTAGACGTCGCCCCGGGGGTCGAGCGGCGGGATCGGGACGGTAGCGCCGGGCGCGGCTGTGGCAGCCAGCAGGATGAGGAAGGCGAACGCGATTTTCATGGAAGCTCCATGAGATAGCCCTGCCAGACGCCTGTTCTTTCAGCCCATGACCGGAACCGGCCGAACTCGCGGGGAATCACCCTGATGCTCGAACTACTCCGGCGACACCGCCATGAGGCGTCCGAAGAGCCTGCCGCCTGAGGCTTGGCCCGCACCGATGGTCGCCGTCACGCTGTTGACCGAGGGAGATCCGCTGGGCCCGGTGACCACGAAGGTCACCCCGTTGTCCGGCGTCGGATCATCCGCATCCGGCACCGGGTCCGCCGTCGCCGTCCACGGGTCGGTCACGCCGAGGTCGCTGCTGTGCTCGACACGCAGCTCGGCCGCACCGCGGTCCGCGACCGGCAGGCAGTCGAAGCTCAGCACCAACCCTCCCGCGGTTTCGGTCACCGTCGGCAGCAGACCGGCCGCGTTGGCATCGATGTTCGGATTCGCCGCTCCCAGCAGGAACGCCAGCCCGTCCTGCACGCCGTCATCATTGGCGTCGCCCTCAAAGGTCACGCCGGTCGCGCCGTCGAGCACCGACCAGTCCTCAAAAGGTTCGGACGCGGAAACCAGAGCTCCCGGAAACTCCGCGGCGATGGTGTTGACGCCCGCGGTGCTGCCGCCCGTGAAGGAGTAGGTCGAGAAACCGGGACCCTGGCCGGTGGCGTATCCGGTCACGTGGCCCACCCAGTTGTTGCCCCGTTCGATCGCCGACGTCTCGGTGAGCGGGGAATCGGCATCGACGCTGGTGACGTTGGCGGTGTTGCCGTTCTGCCCCATCCCGTGCGAAGCGATCACCGCCGAGCCAACGAAGTTCAGGCCGAGATCCACGGTCTTCGAGTTGTCGGGCGCGGGGGGTGCCGCCACGCCTCCAAAGCCGGGGGCGGTGTTGGACAGCGCGAACGCCGTGACGATGTTCCGGCTCGAACCGCTGGAGGCGACAATTTCGCCCACCGGCCCACTGGCGTTGTCATAACTCCCCGGGCTGTCCAGATAGTAGATGCCCTGCCAGTGCCTGTTGTCGGCGTCCGAGCCGGTGCTCACCGCCAGCACCAGGGGCTCACCCTCGTAGGTCAGGGTGGTGAAGGGATTGCTGTTGCCCTCCTTGGTGGCGACGATCACGAGCTTGTCCGAGCCGCTGGCGTCGAAAGTCATCGTCGCGGGGTCGTTCTGCTCTGGATCGATGGCCGCGAACGAATCGACCGTCACCGTCTCCCGGGCCTCCTGGGCATTGACGGTGATGGTCGTGTCGTCCGGCAGCGCCGAGGTCGTGTCGAGTTCGTTGCCCGAGAGGTCCTCGAGGACCGCCCCCGCCTTGATCTGCAGGATCAGGGTGCCGGCGCCGGCGGGGTAGGCGGAGCTGGCCACCACCTCGTAGACGGCCGGGTCACCGGTCGCGCTCACGGAGTTGATGACGGCCGCCGGGGAGCCGCCGTTCTCGAAGTCGTCGGTGCCGATCGAGGAGGCCTTCATCGGCTCGTCGAAGGTCACCGTGTAGGTGACCGGCTGGCCATCGGCGACGGGTCCGCCGCCGACATTGTCCGTGATGGATACCAGCGTCGGGTCGGTCACGTCGGCGACGATCGTCACAGCCGGGTCGTCGGCGATCGCCGAGGTCGTGTCGAGTTCGTTGCCTGCGAGGTCGGTGAGCACCGCGGCGGCGTTGACCTCCAGCACCAGCGTGCCGCTGGTGCCCGCTGTCGGGGTGACCACCACCGTGCTGACACCACCGAAGTGAACCACGCTGTCGATGGTTCCGGTGGCGGAGCCGCTGAGACCGAAATCGCTCGCGTCGATGGTCGCCGGATCCATCAACTCGCTGTAGGTCACCGTGTAGGTGATCGAATCCACCCCGGTGGAGATGAAGGGTCCGCCCGCATCATCGACGATGTCGGCGGGGGCGAGCGTCGGGTCCGTCGTGTCCGTGACGGCACTGGTCACCACGACCCCGATTCCGCGGCCGTTGCCGGTGGCGGTGCTGTCATCGCTGCCCGCGTCCCACGTGAACTCGATCTCCTCATAGACGCCATCGGTCACGAAATCGATCTCCGCGAGGTAGAACTCACCGCCATTGGCGGTATCGCCGTTGAGGTGGGCATCTTCGATGGTGATGTCCGGTTCGATCGCATCGAGATCCCGCATGATCACGCTGACTTTGGGTTTTCCCGAATAGTCCCCGTAATAGATGTGGACCGACCCTGCCGCGATCGTGCTCACATCGATGGTGCCAACGGCGCCACCGAGGCCGCGCCAACCGGTGGCGATGGTATCGGCACTGGCGCTCAGGAGATCCCCAACCGCAATATCGTACCCCGCATCGGTCGTGGGCCAAAGCTTCACCGCGTCCTGACCGAAGCCATCGAATGACGTATCATCGGTCGTGAAGGTGATGCTGCCCGCATTCCCGCCAGATCTGGACACGGCGGTGATGTCGTTGTTGACGCCGCCGGCCCACTTGTAGGCCTCGACCGGTCCGTCGAAGTTCCGGACGAAGGGAGGGGCCGGGCTGCCGTCGGGGAGGTTGGCGCAAAAAGATCCCGTGCCCGGGTTCGGGGAAATGAGCGAGACGTGGTAGTATTTTCCCTCGCCGGTGGCATTCGGATTGTTCTGCGACGA
>CALGOH010000249.1 GCA_937957985.1 uncultured Verrucomicrobiae bacterium | reverse complement strand
ACGACAACTCCTCGACCGCCAGCCCACCCGCATCCGCGTCCTGCCGGAGTAGCATGCCCGTGAACTCCGCACGCGTTGCATCCCGGCATCGATGCTGCTAGGGCGCTGCGCATGAATGCCGCCCGACTGGTCCAGTGGATCCTGCTAGGCCTCGCCTCGATCGTCGGCCTCGGGCTGCTGATCCTGTTCGCGCGGCTCGCCTTCGAGGTCCCCGGGGGAAAGGCCGCGGCGGACTACGGCTGGGCGGAGACCCTCGCGGCCGTCCCGGAGGCCGGCGAGCCCGCCGGTTACCAGGAAGAGATCACTTTCGGTGGATCGCCGCCGAGCGCCGAGGTGGAGGCATTCTTCAATCGCAGCAACGGCTTCGTGGCGAGCAGCGGAATCCTGATGATCGCCGGCCTCGTCGGCTACGGGCTCATCATCGCCGCCATCGCCCGCCGCCGATCGGGCCGGTTCGCTCCGCTGGCGGTGCTCGGCACCGGCGGAGTGATCCTCGGCGCCAACTGGCTGTTCGGCTTCAACACCGCCTATCCCGGGGACTTCGCTATGGGCGGCCTGCTTCCCGGCTCAGTCGGCGGTCCGCTGCTCGTCGATGACCCGTCGCTAGCGGATCCCTATGGCTACGGACTCGCCTTCACCATGTGGACCGATTTTTTCTATCAGGCCGCCTTCGGGATGGGCAGCGGCGTGTTCGTCATCGGCCTGATGGCCGGGCGCTACCGGACCCCCATCGTGGTCGCCGCCGCGGTGATCACCGGGACGATCGGCTTTCCGCTGGCCACCGCCTGGCTGTGGGGTGGCGGCTGGCTGGTCGATCTCGGAGCCGCCGATTTCGCGGGTGCCGGAAACGTGCATCTGCTCGCCGGAGGCGTCGGCCTGGCGATCATCGCGCTCGCCCGGATCTGCCCGCCGCTGGCACCGTGGCAGATCCATTCCACCGACTCCGGAGCGCCGGCCCGCCGGGAACTGCCTCCCATCCGGTTCAGCCCCGCACGGCTCGCGGTTCTCATCCTCGGAGCCGTCGCCTTCCTGCTGCTGCCGGTCGGCATGCAGGCCGGCTCGGTCCTGGCCATCGACACGCCCGTGGTGGCGAGCGTGCTCCACAACACCGGGCTGTGCCTCGCCGCCTCCATCGCCGGCGCCGGCCTGACCGCCATTCCACTGGCCCGCCGGCCGCGGGTCGTGATCCTGCTTGTCGCGGCCATCGCCGGCCTGGCCGCCATCGCCGCTCCGGCGGACGTCCTGAACGGCCGGCAGGCCATGATGCTCGGATTGGTCGCCGGAGCCACTTCGACGCTCCTGCTGTGGTGCTTCGACCGCTGGCACATCGACGACCCCCTGGGCCTCGTCCCCGCCAACCTGGTCGGCGCGTTGTTCGGGATGCTGGCCGCCGGGCTGTTCAACCCCGGAACCCCCCTCCTCGCCCAAGCGGTTGCGGCCACCGCCTTCACCGCCCTGGGCGTGACGATCGGAGCCACAGTCGGACTGGCCGGATGGATGCTCTGCCTTTTGTGGACGTCCTCCGAACCGGGGCCGCAGCCGGAAAGCTGACCCACGCCCTGCCCGGATCGTGGCGCAAGGCGATGCCTTGCGAGAGCCGGGCGAGGCGATGCCTCGACCAAACAAGGGCCGCGCCATCGCCGCGTCCATCATGCTCGCGAAGCATCGCTTCGCGCCACTCCGACGATCACCCGCCGGGACCCGACTTGATCCGCGGCAGGATCACCCATCCGGCTACGGCGCAAACACCGTCAAGGACCAGCAAAACCATCCTCGCCGGAAGCACTCCCGAAAAGACGGTGATCCCCAGGACGAACAGGAACTGGATGGTGAAGTATGACGCCGCGACGGCGACGACGAAACCGAGCAATTCCCACAGCAACTCGGCACCCCAGTTGCCTCGCCGGATCTCCGGGTTGCGATGAACTTCGACGATGCTGCCTGCCAGCAATGTCGGCGCGCGGACCAGGCTGAACAGAACCGAAACGAGAATCAAAAGACCCAGCGAGATCCCCCATACCCTCACGGCCATCGCCGCCGGTCCGGTCACCGTCGCTCCGTGAAAGCAGGCCATCGCAAGCGCGAGCCCAGCCACCATGAGCCAGAGCAGGAAGATGAACGCGAAGATCCGGAGGAGCCCTGCCGTCACCCGCGCGCCCAAGGGCACCGATCCCGCCGCGTCGCTCACAGATTCTTGTCCGTCACCGCACCCTCGCTCGCGCTGGTGACCAGCTTGGCATACTTCGCCAGCACACCGCGGGTGTAGCGCGGTTCGGGCCGGGTCCAGTTCTCGCGGCGGGCCTTCAGGGCGTCGTCGTCCAGATCGACCGAGAGCGTGTTGTTCACCGCGTCGATGGTGATCATGTCGCCCTCGACCAGCATCCCGATCGGGCCGCCCTCGTGCGCCTCGGGCGTCACGTGGCCGACCACGAAACCGTGGCTGCCGCCGGAAAAGCGCCCGTCGGTGATGAGCGCCACCTTCTGCCCGAGTCCGCGGCCCATGATCGCACTGGTCGGTCCGAGCATTTCGCGCATGCCGGGACCGCCCTTCGGCCCCTCGCGGCGGATCACGATCACATCGCCGTCCTGGATGCCGCCCTTCAGAATGGTCTTCATCGCCTCGTCCTCGGAGTCGAACACCCGCGCCGGGCCGGTGAAGGACTCGCCCTCCTTGCCGGTGATCTTCGCCACCGCGCCGCCGGGCGCCAGGTTGCCGTAGAGGATGCGCAGGTGGCTGTCCTTCTTGATCGGGTTGTCGAAGGGCCGGATCACCTGCTGGTCCTCGGGATACTCGAGCGACGAGTTCGCAAGGTTTTCGGCCATCGTCTTGCCGGTCACCGTCAGGCAGTCGCCGTGCAGCAGGCCCGCCTCCAGCAGGCGCCGCATCAGCGGCACGGTCCCGCCGATCCGGACCAGTTCGGCCATCACATACTTGCCCGATGGCTTGAGGTCCGCCAGCACCGGCACCTTCTTCCCGATGCGGGTGAAATCATCGATGCTCAGCTCAACCTCCGCCGCATGCGCCATGGCGAGCAGGTGCAGCACCGCATTGGTCGATCCGCCGAGCGCGATCACCACCGTGATGGCATTCTCGAAGGCCTCGCGGGTCATGATGTCGCGTGGCCGGATGCCCTTCTCGATCAGGTTCAGCACCGCCACGCCGGCATCGAAGCTGTCGCGGGTCTTGTCCTCGGACACCGCCGCCTGCGCCGAGCTGTTGGGCAGGCTCATCCCCAGCGCCTCGATCGCGCTGGCCATGGTGTTGGCGGTGTACATGCCGCCGCAGGATCCTTCGCCGGGAATCGCGCAGGATTCCACCGCATCGAGATCATCGTCGCTGTATTCACCCGAGGCGTGTTTCCCCACCGCCTCGAAGATCGAGACGATATCCAGCTCCTTCTCCTCGCCCTTGATCGTCGCGCAGCCGGGCAGGATGGTCCCGCCATAGACGAAGACCGCCGGACGGTTCATCCGCGCCATCGCGATCAGGCAGCCGGGCATGTTCTTGTCGCAACCGCCGATCGCCACGTAGCCGTCCATGCCCTCGCAGCCGACGACCGTCTCGATCGAGTCGGCGATCACCTCGCGGGACACCAGCGAGTACTTCATCCCCTCGGTCCCCATCGAGATGCCGTCGGAAATGGCGATCGTGTTGAAGATCACCGACTTGCCGCCCGCGGCGTCGGCGCCCTTGGCGGACTCCTTCGCGAGCCGGTCGATGTGGATGTTGCAGGGGGTCACCTGCGACCAGGTCGAGGCGATGCCGATCTGGGGCTTGTCGAAGTCTTCCTTCTTGAATCCGACCGCGTAGAGCATCCCCCGCGAAGGGGCGCGGTCGGGGCCGTCGAGCATGGGCGAGGAAAAGGGCCGTCGTGGGTCGGACATGCCGGGGATCATGCTTCTCCGCCGCCCCGAGCGTCAAGAGACACGCGCTCTCCGGATGCCCGACCCGGGCTTTCAACAGGCACCCGCCAAATTCACCTTGCGTATGGTCATTTGCAATACGAAGTAAACATCGCAGTAATTGCGTAACCCGCCCCTGATCGCGTCCGGAGAGCGATTGCCGTCCAGATTGACTCCTCGGCGTCAAAAAAACCTGACTGGAGTGCATTTCACCACGCGGCGCATCGGGGGCGGGACTTCTTTCTGGTGGTTCTTCCTGGAAGCTCCTCGGGCTACGCTTGCAAGCCAGCGCCCGCGCGCCTATGGCGCACCCGTCATGGCAAGCTACCGCGTACTCGTCTCCGACCCGATCTCCGACAAGGGCGTCGATGCCCTCTCCGCCCGGCCCGGGATTTCCGTCGATGTGAATACCGGCCTCGCCCCCGAGCAGTTGCTGGAGATCATCGGCGATTACGACGCCCTGGTGGTGCGTTCCCAGACGAAGGTGACCCGGGAGGTGCTCGCCGCGGCGAAAAAGCTGAAAGCGGTCGGCCGTGCCGGGGTCGGGGTCGATAACATCGACCGCCAGGCGGCGACCGATCACGGCGTGATCGTGATGAACACGCCCACCGGCAACACGATCTCCACCGCAGAGCACGCCTTCACGCTCATGCTTTCCTGCGCCCGGAACATCGCCCCCGCCCACGCGGAGGTGCTGAAGGGCGAATTCAAGGCCGCCCGCAAGGCCTACGCCGGCATCGAACTCAACGGCAAGCGCCTCGCGGTCATCGGCATGGGCCGCATCGGCTCGGAGTTCGCCAAGCGGGCCCAGAGCTTCAACATGAAGGTCGTCGCCTACGACCCCTTCCTCAGCCAGAACCGCGCCGACGAACTCAAGGTCGAGCTGGCCGCGTCCCCCGACGACGCGCTGCGCGGCGCCGACGTGGTCACCCTGCACGTGCCGATGACCGACGAAACCCGGCACCTTCTCGATGCCGACCGCCTCGCCCTCATGAACCCGGGCGCGATCGTCGTGAACTGCGCCCGCGGCGGACTCATCGACGAAGCGGCGCTCAAGCACGCCATCGATTCCGGCCACATCGCCGGCTGCGCGCTCGATGTCTTCGAGGACGAGCCTCCATCGGCCGACCACCCGCTGTTCGGCCTCGGCAAGCATGTCGCCTTCACCCCGCACCTCGGAGCCTCGACCCACGAAGCCCAGGAAAACGTCGGCATCCAGGTCGCCGAACAGATCCGCGACTTCCTCGCCACCGGCGAAATCCGCAACGCGATCAACATGCCGTCGCTCGACGCCGCCACCCTCGCCGAAGTCGGCCCGTTCCTCGACCTCGGCAGGGCGCTTGGCAGCCTGCTCGCCAAGCTCGGCCCGGAAAACCCCGACTCGCTCCGCATTTCCTACCACGGCCCGCTGGCCAAGAAGGACACCGCGCTGGTCGCCCGCACCGCCCTCACCGCCCTGCTCGAGGCCGCCCGCCCCGACGGACAGGTGAACATCGTCAACGCCCCCGCCGTCGCCGCGGAAATGGGCCTCGATCTCGTCGAGTCGACCATCAACGCCCGCACCGAGTTCCACGAGCTGCTCGTCGCCGAACTGCGCAAGGGCGACACCAGGTTCCGCGTCGCCGGAACCATCATCGGCAAGAGCCCGCGGATCGTCGAGATCGACCGCCTCTTCGTCGATACCAACATCAGCGGCCATTTCCTGATCGTCCGCAACGACGACCGCCCCGGCATCGTCGGCGCGGTGGGGACCCTGCTCGGCGAGGCCGACCAGAACATCGCCAACCTCTCCCTGGCCCGCAACAAATCGACCGGCAACGCCCTGACCGTGATCGAGGTCGACGCCCCCCTTTCGGCCGAACTCATGGAGGCCGTCCGCGTCATTCCCGGCGTGCTCCACGCCACCGGGATCTCCCTTTGAGGCCGCAGGTGGCTTGCCGTCGATGCGGTGAAAGACGCGGCGGAAGGTGTCATCGCTGGGCAGCCCGCCCGGCAGCTTGAGGCGTTTGCGCAACCACGACTCCCGGGCTTTGGCGAAGCGCTCGAAATCATCGAGGCCTTCGCTGCCGCAGATCATGGCGCCCATCCCGGAAGAAATCGGGTCTTGCGTGCAGCAGACGGACGCTGAACCCGCCCCCGGACGTCAAGAGAGCTCGATACCCGATTTCTCACGGTCTTCTCCCTTCTGCCGACGGTCATCCCCGAGCAATCCGGAAAGTTTCTCCGATCCGGCGCCTCGTCCCGGGGATCCCGCCTCACCCCTGTTCTTCAGGGCTTTCCCAACCATTCACGCCGCGGAATCCGGCCCCCGCTCCGCTCCGCCACCAATCGCTGCTTGACCTCGATCGCCTCATTGCCTGCCCTTGGGCCAGCATCCGCGAGATCCCGGTGGTCTTCGGCGA
>CALGOH010000248.1 GCA_937957985.1 uncultured Verrucomicrobiae bacterium | reverse complement strand
AAGGATGCGGAAATTCATCGATGGAAACCCGCGTCAGGCGAGCAGTTTGACGAAGGCCTTGCGCGCCTTCGGCGAGACCACCGCGTAGATGTGATCGCCGGCCTGCAGGACGTCCTCGGGACCGGGAACGTCGGCATGGGTCGTGTGCAGCAGGCCGACGAGCACGCAGCCGTCGGGCCACTCGATCTCCTTCACCATGTGCCCGGCCGCCAGCGATCCCTTGTGGACGCGCATTTCGAGGATCTCGGCGCCCGGGAGCCGCTTGACCAGATGGAAGCGGTCGGAGGTGATGAAGCGCTCGATCTCCCGCCGGGTCGCGTCCCGCGGGCTGACCGCCGCCTGGATGCCGAAATGCTTTCCCGAGGAGCTGATCGCCTCGGCGTAATCGGCCCGGTGGATGAGGGTCAGGCAGGTCTTGGCGCCGAGCGTGTGGGCCTGCAGGCAGGTCATCACGTTGTCCTCGTCGCTGTTGCTGGTGGCGACGAAGAAGTCCACGCCGTCGATCTGCTCCTCCTGCAGCTCGGCGACCACGGTGGCGTCGGCATGGATCACGGTGGTGTTGGAAAGGCGGTCGACCAGGCCGCGGCAGATCGCCTCGTCCTGCTCGAAGATCCGCACCTTGCAATGGTAGCTCTCGAGCATCTGGGCGAGCGAGAAGCCGTATTCGCCCCCGCCGAAAATCACGACCTTCAGCGACTCGCGGTCGTCCTTCTTCTTCCGCAGGCGCTCGGCGAGCGCCTTCAACCGCCGCGGTTCCCCGAAGATCGTGACCACGTCCTCGGCCCTGATCTCCGACTCGGCGGTCGGCACGAAATGGTCGGAGCCGCGCGTCACCATCGCGATCCGGGTGCGCTCGGGCGCCTTCAGGTCGGCCAGCGTCCGGCCGACGGCGTCCGACTTCGGATCGACCCGCACCTGCTGGAGCTCGATCCGCCCGCGGGCGATCTCCTCGACGGTGAGCGACTCGGGGTTGCGGATGAACTTGGCCAACTCGATGGCCGCCAGCCTTTCCGAGGAAAACAAGTGATCGACCCCGAAGGTGCCCTTGAAGTCGAACAGCCACTCCTCACGCTGCAGGCTCGGGTGCACGCGGCAGACGACCTGCTCGACGCCCATCTTCTTGGCGATCGAGGAACTCACCAGGTTCGCGGTGTTCGAACTCGTCAGGGCGAGGAACAGATCGCACTCGCCGACGTTCGCCTCGACCAGCGCCTCGACGCTGGTGCCATCGGATCCGACGACTTTGGCGTCGATGCTCTGCTCGAGTTCGCTGGCCAGTTCCGGATCGTTCTCGATCACCGAAATGCTGTGCGACTCCTTGGAAAGCGAGGTGGCGAGGTGACGGCCGATCTCCCCGGCGCCGACGATGATGATGTTCATGCCAGATCACGCGGGGTCACGTCCGACGGCGCTCCCCGTGGGATGCATCACAACCACACACCCCGCCCGGTCTCCAGCCGAAAATCCCGGCACCGGGCCCGGCGCGGCGATGCTTTCACCACGTCCGGACGGCGGAATCCGCCTCACCAATCCACGTTCTGCCCGCGCGTGTCGATGTGCGTGAACGAGTAGTAACTGCCAACCCCGCCTCGAAAGTGGCCGTGCGAGCGCAGGCTGCGGGCGACGGAGGCCACCGACGAGGGGCTCGAGTGGAATTTCACGTCGATCGCGACGTTGGCCTGATGCCACGAACCGCGCCGGGCGCCGGCACAGCGTGCGTTGTAGGACGGGCTGCGGTAGGCGGAAATGATCTCCTTCACCGGCTGGCCGAGCTGGTCGGCGACGCGGTCCACCGCCTTGAGCGTGGGCCCCAGGTTGCGCCACATCGACTTCGGCGGAAGCGTGTTCCACACGCTGCCCCGCCGCTTGGCGTGGGCCTCGATCACCTGCATCGGAGTGACCCGCTCGAGCTTCAGTCCGGCGATGAAGTCCCCGTAGTCCTGAAGGTTCCCGCCCTGGCGCCGGACCCACTCGGCCGGGAGGCTGGAGAGGTCCAGCGAGGCTTCCTTCTTGCTGAAGAACCAGAAGGCCGAAGCCGGAGAGGTCGAAAGGGCGAGGGACAGTCCGCCGAAACCGATCGCCCCGAGGGCGTGGCGGCGGCCGAAGGATGATTGGGCGGGAGTCGGGCGGGAAGGGGCTTCGTGTGGTGACATGGGCGACGAGTCGGGGTCGGTCAGCAAGCAGGCCGCGTGCCGACGGCGGCAACCTTCCCGCTGGGGCGTCGGAAAAGTTGGCGCGGAGCCAACCGCACATGGCGTTGTAGATCAAGCACATTCGCTAACAGACGTCCTCAGCCCGCGGTCCGGACGCGTTTCCGGATTTGCATCATCGGCGGCGGCTTCATCCTTCCGCCATGCGCTCGCTCGTTCTCTGGCTCGCGATTGTCGGATCCGCCGTGGCGATCGGGCTCGTTCCCGCCCTGCGGGCGGTCTCTCCATTCTGGCCCGCGTTCGTCGCGGTGGCGGTGATCCTGGTCACCCGGCAGGCCGCGGCGGGCCTCGCGGCGGGTGTGATCGCCGGCTCGCTGATTCTCGCGGGCGGCAAACCGATCGAAGCCCTGCGGCTCGGCCTGGGCGAACATCTCTTCCCGCAATTCGAGGGCGCGTGGCACATCGGCGCCCTGGTTTTCACCCTGCTGCTCGGTTCCTTCGCCGGACTGCTGGAGCGCTCCGGTGGTTTTGACTCGCTGCTGAAACGGATGATCCGCGGTGGCGGCGACCCCCGGCGCCGGGTGCTCGGGTCGGTCTACGGCATGGGCCTGCTGTGCTTCTTCGACGGGCTCGCCAACAGCATGCTCATTGGCCGCATCGCCCGCCAGGCGGTCGATCGCACCGGCATTTCCCGCGAGAAGCTCGCGTGGGTCGTCGACTCGACCAGTTCGCCCGTCGCCTGCGTCGCCTTCATTTCCACATGGATCGCGACGCAACTCACGCTCATCCGCGACAGCCTGCCCGAGCTCAACGCCTACGAGCTCTACTTCCGCTCGATCCCCGGCAACCCCTACTGCGTCCTCACCCTGATCCTCGTGCCGCTGGCGATCTTCCTGCGCTGGGAGCCGCGGGCGATGCGCCGCTACCGTCCGGTCGCCGGGGAAACGGACGACGAAGACCGCCGCTCAACCGCCGCGTGGCGGGTGCTGGTCCCCTTGTTCGTCCTGGCGGCGGGCATCGCGGTCTCCTTCCAACTGTGGTCGGGCCATCCGGTGAATCTCTTCTCGCTCGACGCCTGGCGGGAGGCGGCCTCGGGCCAGGCCGGGCCGGTCGCGCTGGTCGCCGGGGCCCTGGGCGGACTCTTCGCCGCCTGGCTCTGTTATCCCGCCGACGCATCCTCTCCGGCCTCGAAAACCGCGGTCGATGGCGCCGCGGGCCTGCTCCCGGCGCTCGTCATCCTCGTCCTCGCCTGGACCCTGGGCAGCATCTTCGAAGCCCTCGGCGCCGCGGCCGCGACCAAGGAGATGCTCGGGGAAAACGTCGGCCCCGCCTGGCTGCCCCTCGCCGTGTTCGCCACCGCCTCGATCACCGCCTTCAGCACCGGATCCTCGTGGGGGACGATGGCGCTCATCATGCCGCTCGCGCTCGGGGTCCTCCGCGAGGGCGTGCCACCCGACATCGTGGCGTCCACCGCCCCCGCCGTGATCGGCGCGGTCTTCGGCGGGGCGGTCTTCGGCGATCACGCCAGCCCGTTCTCCGACACCTCGATCGTCAGCGCCATGGCCGCCGGCTGCCAGCCCCTCGACCACATCCTTTCCCAGCTCCCCTACGCCCTCACCGTCGCGACGGCCGCCGGGCTCGGCTACGCGCTGATCGCCGCCGGGCTCCATCCCGCCGCGGCCACCGGGCTCGCGGGACTCGTGCTCGGCGGTTGGGTCATCCTGAGAACCCGCCGCCAACCGGGCTGACTCCCATCTCGACAGCCTCCTCCACCACCCCCAAGCTCCGCGCATCCCGACCATGCGGATATCTGATCGATACATCGGGCTCAGCATCCTCTCCGGCACCCTTTTCGCCATCGTGCTCCTCAGCGCGCTGCTGGTTCTCGGAAACCTGTTCAAGGAGATCCGTCCGCTGCTCGTCGAGGTAGGCGCCCCGCTTTCGGTGCTGTGGGATTTCATCCTCGGCATCATCCCCGTCTCGCTGATCTACACGGTCCCGTGGGCCTTCCTGTCCGCCGTGCTTCTCGTCTTCGGCCGGCTGTCCTCGGACAACGAACTGAACGCCTTCCGCGCCGCCGGCGTCGGCCTCACCCGGCTCGCCACGCCGGTGCTCGTCCTCGGTGCGGCGTTGTCGGCGATCTGCCTGTGGCTCAACATCAAGGTCGCGCCGGAGGCGAAGCGCGACGTCGAGACGATCGTCACCGACACCATCATCCAGGATCCGCGCTCGCTGCTTCGCGCCGGTGTCGACCAGTCCCGCATCCGCAACGTGAAGGTCGATTCGCGGCACGACGACGGCGACGTCTTCCACAACTTCCACATCTTCGTCATGGACAACAGCGAGGCGAGCGGCATCGGCGGCGCCTACATCCACGCGGACACCGCCGAGACCGTCGTCGACGAGGAGAAAAAACAGATCCGCCTGCGCCTGACCGGTGCGTACTCCGACGGCCCGGCCGGCCCGAACGAGAACTTCACGATGCTTTCCGAGGAGCTCGAGTGGATGGTGGTGGATTACTCCGACGACCTCCGCCGCAAGCCGAAGCCGAGCGCGATGACCAACGGGGAGATCGACCGTTTCCTCGCCGAGCATCCCGACCTGCCGGAGGAATGGCGCGCCCGCTTCCGCGCCGAGCAGCAGCGCCGCTACACCTCGTCCTTCGCCTGCCTCGCCTTCGCCCTGATCGGCGTGCCGCTGGGCATCAAGGCCCGCCGCCGCGACACCTCCTCCGGGCTGGTCATCAGCCTCGCCATCGGGGCGCTCTACTTCCTCGCCGGATCGCTGATGGAGAGTTCGAAGGAGGACGGCCAGTGGATCCTGTGGCTGCCGAACGTCGTCTGCCTCGGTCTCGGCATCGTCCTTTTCCGGCGCGCCCGGTTTCGTTAGACTGATGCCATGGCCTCCTCTTCTCCGAGCCGCTTCCGGCGTCGCGTCCGCGGCTTCTTCGGTGAGGGAGGCGTCGACCTGAAGGCGGTCGTCGGCCCCATCCGGCGCTACAATCGCGAGAAATTCCGCGCCGACATGGCCGCGGCGCCCAACACCGCGCTGCTGGCGATCCCCCAGGGCATCGCCTACGCCGCGATCGCCGAGCTTCCGATCGCGTTCGGCATCATCTGCTCGGCGGTCGCCTCGATCGTCGCGCCGGTCTTCGCCGGATCGCGCCACACCATCCTCGGCCCCACCAATGCCACGGCCTTCATGCTCTTCAGCTTCTTCGCCGCGGAACGGGCTCTGGCCGCCCGCGAGACGGAGCTGATCCCCCTGCTGGTGCTGATGGTCGGCGTCTTCTGCCTCGTGGGAGGATTCCTGAAGGTCGCCGACCTCCTCCAGTACGTCTCCCGCTCGGTGCTCGTCGGCTACCTCACCGGCGCGGCCGTGCTGATCATGGCCAACCAGTTCAAGCACGTGCTCGGCATTTCCGCGCAGGTCGGTGCCGACCAGCCCGGAAACTTCATCAGCCTCGTCCTCTCGCTCGGCCGGCACATCGGGGACACCCGGTGGCAGCCCCTGCTCATCGCCATCGCCGCCTTCGCCGGGTACCGCCTGCTGCTGAAATGGAAACCCCGCTGGCCGGTCTTCGCGATCATCCTGTTTGCCGCCTCCGCGGCGTTCGGATCGATGATCCATGCCGGAGGCACCTTCGCCGGCGTCGAGACCTTCCGCACCTTCACCTTCGCCGATCTCGCCCCGCGCATCCCGAATTTCACCTCGAGCCGCTTCTTCGACGACCTCGGCGCCCTCACCGGCGTCGCCTTCGCCATCGCCTTCCTCGCCTGTCTGGAAAACACCGTCATGGCCAAGTCGATCGCCTCCCGCTCGGGGGATCGCGCCGAAGTGAACCAGGACATGTTCGCCGTCGGCGCCGCCAACGTGGCCTCCGCCTTCGCCGGGGGCATGCCCGCCTCCGGGTCGCTCACCCGCTCGGTGCTCAACTACGAATGCGGCGCCCGCACCCGCTTCGCCTCGGTCTACTCCGGCGTCATCGTCCTCCTCGCCGCCCTGATGATCGCATGGCTGCCGGGCTTCGGGATCGCCCTCATCGACTATGTTCCGAAGGCCGCCCTCGCCGCGCTGGTCATCGCCATCGCCGTCAGCCTCATCAACCCGACCAACATCCGCGTCTGCCTCAACGCGACCCACGACGATGCCGCGGTGATCGTCGCCACCTTCGTCGCGACGCTGTTCGCCCCGCTTCACGTCGCCATCTTCATCGGCGTCGGGCTGTCCATCACCCTCTTCCTCCGCCGCGCCAGCAAGCCGCACCTCGTCGAGTACGAGTTCAGCGAAAAGGGCGAGCTGCGCGAGATGGGCGAGAAACGCAAACGCCCGAATCCCGCGATCTCGATCGTCCACGTCGAGGGCGACCTCTTCTTCGGCGCCGCCGAGCTTTTCCGCAACCAGGTCCAGCGCACCGCCGCCGACCCCTCGCTCAAGGTGCTCATCCTGCGGCTCAAGAACGCCCGCCACCTCGACGCCACCTCGGTCCTCGCGCTCGAGGAGCTGATCAAGTTCATGCGCTCCCTCGACCGCCACGTCCTGATCTCCGGCGCCCCCAAGGACGTTTACAAGGTCCTGCGCAGGTCCGGCACGCTCAAGCTCATCCAGGAAGGCACCGACCGCGAGGCGGGCGAAAGCAACATCTTCATGTACCGCCCGAGCAACCCGAACCTCTCGACCCGCGACGCCCTCAAGCGCGCCCAGCAGCTCCTCGGCGGCGAGAAGGCCGACGTCCGGATCTTCTACGATCCTAACAAGGGCTGACATGCTCCGGCTTCACGGCAGCCCGAGCAGCAGCGTGACGAGAAACACTCCCGCCGAGACCACCAGGCCCGCGCCGAAGATCAGCAGGCGCCCGAAGCCGATCGACTCCCCTTTCCGAAAGAGTGCGCGGAAATAGAGCTCGGCCGCCGGCCCGAGGAGAAACGCCAGGTTCGCCCCGACGGCGACCAGCACCACCTCGATGATCACGAATCCGAGTGGCAGCGAATCGCGGCTCATCCACCACGCCGTGATGCCGAGACCCGGCAGCAGCAGGATCAGGTTGTAGGCGATCCGCAGCTTTTCCCACGCGCGCACCACCTCGACCAGCGCGTGCTTGGCGAGCAACGGCGCCTCGTCGGCGGACTTCGGCGGCTGATACGGATCATCCTGCATCGAGCCAAGCTCCGACACCCACCACATGCGATCAAGCACCGGCATCCGACATTCGTCATTTATCATTCGACATTCCAAGCCCAGCCTCCCCCCGTGTTTCCACCCACCACCGCCACACTCGACGCCCTGCCCAACGGCCTCGCCCTCATCCTCGATCCCGATGACTCCGCGCCGGTCGTCAGCGCCCAGCTCTGGGTCGAGACGGGATCGATCCATGAGGGCAGGCTGCTCGGCAGCGGCCTCTCGCACTTCCTCGAACACATGGTCTTCAAGGGCGGTGGCGAATTCGGACCGACCGAACTCGCCGAGACCGTCCAGGCCGCCGGCGGCCACTGGAATGCCTACACCACCTTCGAGCGCACCGTTTACTACATCGACGGTCCCGCCTCCGGCCTCGACGACTTCCTGCGCGTCCTCGCCGCCATGGTCTTCGCGCCCCACCTTCCGGAGTCCGAGTTCGAGCGGGAAAAGGACGTCATCCGCCGCGAGATCGACATGGGACTCGACGACCCCGACGACCGCGCCCACCAACTCCTCTTCTCCACCGCCTTCGTCCGCGACGCCCGCCGCCATCCGGTCATCGGCCACCGCCATCTCTTCGACGCCGTCAGCTACGACGACCTTCGTACTTACCACGCCTCGCGCTACTCGCCGGACCGCGCCTGCCTGTGCCTCTCCGGAGATTTCGACGAAGCGGCCCTCCGCGACCGCGTCGCGACACTCTTCAGCGGCTTCGACCGTGCCGTGGGCGAGGAACCCTCCGTACCGGCGGACTCCGCGCAGCTCGGACCCCGGCGCGCGCGGGAAACCTTCGTGATTCCCAGCTCGAAGATCTCGCTCGTCTGGAAGACCCCGCCGCTCGGCCACCCCGACACCCCGGCCCTCGACCTGCTCGCCGTGATGCTCGGCAAGGGCCGCGCCGCGCCGCTCTACAGGCACCTGCGGCAGGAGCGCGAACTCGCCCACGAGATCTCCGCGTGGTCGTGGAACGGACCCGACCGCGAAGGACTCTTCGGCATCAGCGCCGAAGCCGACCCCGCCAGGCGCGACGAACTCGTCGAGGCGATCCGCACCGAGCTCGACGCCTACTCCGGCAGCCCGCTCGAGAACGACCTCGCCCGCGCCAAGCGCCAGGTCGCCGCGAACCAGTTCCGCACGCTGAGCACCGCGTCCGGCCGCGCCACCGACCTCGCCTCCAACTGGCACGAGACCCGCGACCTCGATTTCACCCGCCGCTACCTCGACCAGCTCGAGGCGGTCAACGCCGCCGCCATCCGCCGGGCGCTCGCCCGTCTCACCGTCGAACGCGAAACGCTCTCGATCCTCGACCCCGAGGAGGCCCCCGCGCCCGCCGTCCTGCGCCCGGTGCGGAAAGTGTCGCCCGAACCCGAGTCCTTCACCCTCGCCAACGGGGCCACCGTGGCCCTGCTGCCCGACCCCCGCGTGCCGGTCGTCGCGCTGCAGGCCGCCGTCCGCGCCGGGGCCGCCTCCGAGACCACCGCCACCGCCGGCCTCAACCGCCTGCTCGCCGCCACACTGCCGCAGGCCACCCGTCACCGCCGCGCGGCCGAGCTCGCCACCATGCTGGAGTCGCTCGGCGCGGCGGTCGGCGCCAGTTCGGGAAACAACTCGCTGCTCGTCCAGCTCGCCGGCCTCACGCCCGACCTCGACACCCTGCTGCCGCTCTTCGGGGAGGTCCTCGCCGAGCCCGCCCTCGCCGGCGAGGCCATCGAGCGCGAGCGCGCCGCCCAGCTCGCCCAGCTCCGCGAGTCCCTCACCGACCCGCTCTCCGTCGCCTTCCGCCAGCTCCGCCGGCACCTCTACGGCGACTCCGGATTCGGCATCCCGGCGCTCGGCGACGAGGAATCGCTCCCGAAACTCGACCGCCTCGGTCTCGCCGCCCACCACTCGCTGCATTTCCGCGGACCCAACCTCGTCCTCGCCCTCGCCGGCGACTTCGATCCCGCCGCCGCGAGCGATCTTCTCTCGAAGGTCCTCGACCCCCTGCCCGGCGGCGACGCATGGCATCCGGCACCCTCGGAAATCCTCGACCCGGTGGAGCACGTCGCCCGCCTGCCGAAAAAGCAGGCCGTGCTCGCCCTCGGCTACCCCGGAGCCGCGGCGCTCGACGACACCCGCCACGCGCTGCGTTTCCTCCAGGAATGGTGCAGCGACATGGCCGGCCCGCTCTTCATGCGCATCCGCGAGGAACTCGGCCTCGCCTACCGCGTCGGCGCCACCCAGTTCCACGGTCACGACACCGGCATGTTCGCCTTCTACATGGCCACCGATCCCGACCAGGTCGCCCTCGCCGAGGAGGAACTGCGCTCGCAGGTCGCCGCGCTGGCCAGCGACGGCATCCCGGCCGATGCCTTCGAGCGCGTCCGCTCGACCGTGCTCTCCGCCACCGCCCTCGACATGCAGGCCCCCGCCTCCGTCGCCCGCCACGCCGCGGTCGACCTCCTCTTCGGCCTGCCCGTCACCCACCATCGCGACTGCGCCGAAATCCACCGCACCCTCACCCCGGACACTGTCCGCGACGCCGCACGCCAACTCCTCGACCGCCAGCCCACCCTCATCCGCGTGCTGCCGGAGTAGTGGCGCAAGGCGATGCCTCGCCTTCACCCCGTCACAACCACCGCGCACCCCTCTCCACGAAGCCCCTGCGCGTTGCATCCCGGCATC
>CALGOH010000247.1 GCA_937957985.1 uncultured Verrucomicrobiae bacterium | reverse complement strand
TCTTTCCCTACACGACGCTCTTCCGATCTAAGGCGAAGACCCAGCGGCCGAGTTCCTTCCACACGCACAGGGTGTCCCCCTCGACCCGGTAGGCCCGCGGCGAAAGGTCGAACTCCTTCGGCGTTCGCAGCGGCAGCTCGCCCTCGCCGGGCTTCTTGAGCACCGCGTGCAGCAGCACGGTCGACTGGTCGTCGGCACTGACGACGAAATGGTCGCTCAACTGCCCCGCCATCGGATCGGGACGGATCCCCAGCCGCTCGGCGTGCATCGTGGCGAGATCGTCGAACAGCGCGTCGTCCTTGCTCTCGGCCCGGAACGGCAGGGCGTGAAAGCCGCGCACCGGAAAAAGCAGCGCGAGGTCACCACCGGGAAGCCCCGTGATCTCCGAAGCCTTCGCCGCCTCGCTGTCGTCCTCGCGGCGCTCGAAGGTGCCGTCGGCCTGACGTTTCCACACCTCCCAGCCCAGCGGACCGGGCAGCAGAAGGGACCAATCCGCCTGCTTGCTCACGGGACGACCTCCTCGGTTCGTTCGAGTATCGCCGGCTGTCCGGTGCGGTTGCGCACCACCAGCGTGATCTTCCGCTTGGCACCCGGCGTGATGCCGATGCTCTCGATGCGGGTGGTGGATTCGTTGGCGCTGAAGCGGTTCAAGATATCGGGGCGCAGACTGCCGTCCACGCCGATTAAGGCAAGCGCTTCCTGCTGGGACTGGAACGGAGTGTCGTCCTCGGTGTCGCGCTCGCCGTCGGGCCCTCGCACCGTCTCGGGAATGATGTCCGCCTCCTCGATGCTGACCTCGGCGGCAACGGCGATCATTTCCGCCGAGGCTTCGTTCACATCCAGCCCGCCGGCGCTCCAAACCGTGAACCACTCCCGCCAGTCGGGCCGCAGCGCCTCGACCAGATCCATCCCCCGCACCAGCCGCATCTCGTCGAGATTGTAGAAGGGGCGGTTGAAGGGCTGGTTGGTGCGCCCGATCTCCTCGTAGTAGGCGACCTCCGCGCCGTTGAGCGACTCCTCGTCGTTCGGGTCGATCCAGTCGCCCAGACCGTCCGCCACCGCGGCCGCCTGGTCGATGTCCATGCCCCAGTCGATGAACATGTTCTGGAGCAGGTTCTTGTCGTCGCGCAGGAGGATCGCGTTGATGTTGAACTTGCCGCCCTCGGAGGTGAGCCGGACCTCGAAACCCTCGTCGCCCGACCACTGGCTCAGGATCGGATCGATCCGCTCGACCGCCGGGTTCGCCCCCACCGCGACCCCCATCTCCGCCAGTTGCTTGGCGCGGAAACCGTGGATGTTCGCCGCGGCGACATCGAGGTCGAAGCCGACGACCCGGATCGTGGCGACGGTGATGAAGGAAAGCAGCATGATCAGCCACAGCACGGCGATCAGGGCGGCACCCGAACGCCGGCGAACCGACTGACGCTCTGAACGAACGGTCTTCACCGGCCACCTCCTCTCCCTCCGCCCGGCGGAGTCCCTCCGACCGAGGGAATGTTGATCGTGGGCGGACGGGGGCCACCTCCTCCGCCCGGTTGGTTGCCGCCGCCCGGAGCTCCATCCGTTCCTCCCGCGTCGCCATCGCCTGGAGTTCCGCCCGTCTGGCCATCTTGCCCGCCCTGCTGGAGCTGGCGCATCATCACGGCCGGGTTCTGCTTGGGCGTGATCCAGAAGACATGCCGGATCGGCGTCTCGGCGTCGGCGAGATCCTTCGCGTAGAGCAGCTCCATCTGCAAGGGCAGCCGGCCGACGAGGTCCCAGTCGTAGCTCCACTCCATCGTCCGCCCGTCGAGCACGCGCCATTCGAAAATGTAGACGTCGTCCATCAGCGTGATCTCGGCGAAGGGCTCGTTGTCACCGAAGCGGTTGCCGACCTCGCCGACCTCCTCGGTCTCCTCCAGGATCGGCTCCTCGTAGTAGCGCAGCACGATGTCGAGGAATCCGTCGCGGCGCCGCAGGGTCGAAAGCTGCACCGCCTTGGCCACCCGCTCCATGCCGCCCCAGTTGAAGGTCATCGGCACGTTCTGGATCGTCAGGTCCGAAAGGTACTGCGCCCCGGAATCCTCCGACACCAGCTCGATCTGCGCGTTCCCCGGCATCGAGGCGAACTGGTCGCCGAGCAGGTCGAGAAAGGCCGTCTGCTCGCTGACCTCCGCCTGTCGCGTCACGACCGCGTTGCCCAGGCCGATGTTCTGCGTCGCCAGACCGAAAATCATGCCCACGAGCAGCGCCAGCAGGCCGATGGCGATGACCAACTCCAACATGGTGAAGCCCGGGGCGTTCCGTCTTCCGGTCGGAATGAAGCGGGCCGTCCTCATGGCTGGTACAACCTCCCGTAGCGCCAGGTTTCCGCCATCTCCTCCTGCCACTCGCCATCCTCATACCAGTGGGCGGTGACCTCGATCCGGTACATCTGCTGGAGCAGTTGCCCGTCCATGTTCTCCATCTCGTCGAGCAGTTCGATCTTGGTGTCGATCTCGACCGCCGAGCCGCCGACCTCCTCCTTCAGGCTCACGGTTTCGGCCCCCTCCTCCAGCACCGGCAGCGACACGGCCTCCTCGAGCGCGCTTTCGAGGATGCGGTTGATCTGCATGCGCCGCTGGGAGAGTTGGGCGGCGTCCGACGTCTTTGCCAGCGCCACGGCGAATCCCGTCGCCGCGAGCGCGAAGATCCCGAGCGCCAGCACGACTTCCATCAACAGGAAGCCGCGCCTTCGTTTCGCCCGGGAGCTGCCGATCATAGGATCTCGGATTCGATTTCGGTGACGCCCGCCGTCAGCGGATGGAAGAGCACCGCGATCCAACTGCCGTTCTCCAGCTCGATCCGCACGCCGAAGGGCTCGCAGATGCCCTGCGGATCGAAGCGCCAGACATGGCGGTCGTTGCGCTTCAACTCCTCCCATTCCCCCGTGGACCAGCGACGAACCAGCATGGTCATGTCGCCCTCCGTCCGCCACGCGTCGCGCTTGCCTGGAGCGACCTCCTGCGAGCCCGACTCGATCGCGTCATTCTCTTCGGCGATCAGCATGTCGCGATCGTCCGGATCCATCGTCGCCTCGCCGTAGGGCATCAGGGCGACGCCGCCGCGGGTGAACTCCAGCGCGTAGGGACGCTGCTGCAGGGTGGCCAGGGTCCGCGCCCGCTTGGCCAGCACTTCGACCTCGCCGACCGCGTCGTTCAGACGGCCTTCGTCGCGATTGAAGTAAAGCGCCGCGATACCGCCGCCCACCACGAGCATGAACAACGAAAGGACCAGCACCATCTCGAGGACGGTGAAGCCGACCCGCCGTCGGTCACTCGTCTGACTGGCTGCTGATGTCATCCTCGGTGCCTTCGATTCCGTCCGCGCCCTTGCTGATGATCTCGAACATCGACGGATCCTCGGAGCCGGGGAACTTGTAGCCATAAGAGTTCTGCCAGGGATCCAGCGGCACCTCGTCGAGGAGCTTCACCCAGCGCTTCGGCCGCGGGTCGCCGGTCGGCTTCTCCACCAGCGCCTTCAGGCCCTGCTGGGTCGTCGGGAAGCGGCCGTTGTTGGTCTGGTACATCCGCAGCGCGGCACCGATCGAGTTGAAGTCACCGCTCACGCGGGTGCGCTTGGCGCCGTCTCCCACCCGTCCCATCACGGTGATCGCCCCGCCGATGATCACGGCGATGATTCCCAGCACGATCACCATTTCGAGCAGGGAGAAACCGGAGTGAGGACGGATCAGGCGGCGTTTCTTGTTTTTCATGGATTTCATACGCTTGTTGGCTTGCAGAACCCTTACGCGGGAGGGAACCCCATGCGACTGAAAAGTTGTCGGAAAAATCCGCGCGAAGGCCGGAAATCAGGCCCGTCGGCGTCGTCCTACGGGTCCTGGCTGCTCAGGTCGTCATCAGTTCCGGGAATCCGGTCCCTGCCCGCGCTGAGAATCTCGAAATCCTCGGGATTCCGCGATCCCGGATAGCGATAGCCGTACTCGCTCCCCCAAGGGTCCCACGGGACGGCATCCATCACCTTCGACCAGCGCCGCGGCAGGGGCGGGCGGGTTGGCCGTTCCACCAGCGCCATGAGGCCCTGCTCGGTGGTCGGATGGGTGCCGGTGGTGATCTGGTATTTCATCACCATCGACTGCAGCGTGGTGAAATCGCTGCGGGCCTTGTCCTCGCGCACGCTGTTCATGATCCCCCGCATCACGACGACGCTGCCGCCGAGAATCACCGAGATGATCGCCAGCACGACGACCATCTCCAGCAGGCTGAAACCCGCCACCCGGCATCCGGTTCGCTCACTGTTCCGCATGGTGGGAAGAACTCCCCCGGCATCGGGATTTGTCGCCAATTCTCAGAATTGGCTTGGCCTCGTCGCGTCACCGGCGATTCCCTTCCGCATCGTGAACAAGGTCCTCATCATCGGCGCCGGAGGCGTCGGCAACGTCGTCGCCCACAAATGCGCCATGGTCCCCGAGGTCTTCGGGGAGATCACGCTGGCCTCCCGCACGGTCTCGAAATGCGAGGCGATCGCCGCCGACGTGAAACAACGTACCGGCCGCGGGATCGCCACCGCGGCGGTCGATGCCGACAACGTCGCCGAGACCGCCGCATTGATCCGCAGGACGGGGGCGAAGCTGGTGATCAACGTCGCCCTGCCCTATCAGGACCTCTCGATCATGGACGCCTGCCTCGAGGCCGGTGCCGACTACCTCGACACCGCCAACTACGAGCCGAAGGACGTCGCGAAGTTCGAGTACTCGTGGCAATGGGCCTATCAGGAACGATTCCGCGAGGCCGGCCGCTCGGCGCTGCTCGGTTCCGGCTTCGACCCCGGCGTCACCAACGTCTTCACCGCCTGGGCACTGAAGCATCACTTCGACGAGATCCACACCCTCGACATCATCGATGTCAACGGCGGCGACCACGGCCACGCCTTCGCGACCAACTTCAACCCGGAGATCAACATCCGCGAGGTCACCGCCGAGTGCCGCCACTGGGAGGACGGCGCCTTCGTCGGGACGCCGCCGATGTCCGAGCACCGCGGCTTCACCTGCCCGGAGGGCGTCGGCACCTACGAGATCTACCGGATGTACCACGAGGAGCTCGAGTCACTCGTGAAGCACATCCCGACGATCCGCCGCGCGCAGTTCTGGATGAGCTTTTCCCCCAACTACCTCAAGCACCTCGAGGTCCTGCAGAACGTCGGCATGACCCGCATCGACGAGGTCGAGTATCAGGGCCAGAAGATCATCCCGCTGCAGTTTCTCAAGGCCGTGCTGCCGAATCCGGGCGACCTCGGCGAGCGGACCAAGGGGCGGACCTGCATCGGCAACGTGATCACCGGCCTGAAGGACGGCAAGCCGAAGGCGGTCTACGTCTACAACATCTGCGACCACGAGAAATGTTTCGAGGAGGTCGGCAGCCAGGCGATTTCCTACACGACCGGCGTGCCGGCGATGATCGGTGCCAAGCAGATGCTTGAAGGTGCCTGGCGAAAAGAAGGCGTCTGGAACATGGAGCAGCACGACCCCGACCCCTTCATGGCCGACCTCAACGTGCACGGCCTCCCGTGGACCTGCGTCGAACTCACGCCCGAGCAGGCCGCCGCCTTCCAGGTGGCGTGACTTCCGGAGCATCGACATTCCTGTCGATCAATCCGGGTTTCAGCAGGGAGATCGACAGGAAGGATGTCACCGCTGGGGTTCGCGTTCCCGCGGCAGGAAGAGATACACCAGACTTCCGATCAGCCCGAGCAGGATGATCAGGAGGATGCCGATCAGGCGGTTGTTGTCGCTCAGGTAGCGGTTCCGGATGCAGTGGATCAGCGACCAGATCCACAAACCCAGCGTCGCAAGGCCGATCAGAATCCCGAACAGGATGAAGAATATCGGTAGGCCGACGCTCGGATCCACGGTTTCCATGGGAATACCATCAGCTCAATGACGGCCTCCGGTCGAGCGCAAACAAAAGGCCCTCCTCCCGCAGCGCGGAAGGAGGGCCCGGCCCGCTCTCACGGGCACAGCCATGGTTCGCAGCAGATCAGGGTTGGTCGGCGTTCAGACGGTAGAACTGCTTGTCCGCCGGAGCCGGCACGGTGACCTGCTCGGTCGTCTCAAGCGTCCAGCCCGCCGGGAACGGCGCGCCGAGGTCGGCCGTGCGGTAGACGTCGATGTCGAGCACCGCGGTACCGCCGGCTCCGGGATTCGTCACCGCTCCCATCACGCCGTTCATCCTCAGGTCGAGAATCGAGGTCTCGGTGTAGAGGTCGAAGGCGGCGGGATCGTTGGTGACGTTGTCCTGTCCGGTCTGGACGTCGGCCGCTTCCTTGGCCGCGAGGGCGGCAAGCTGCGTCGCAGGATCCAGTTCGTTGACGTCCGGATCGGTTCCGAGTTCCTCCTCGACCTGGTCGAGCAGACCGTCGGAGTCGCGGTCGGAGATCGCCAGCACCCGACCGTCGCGGGTCGAGTCGTAGCGGCTGTCGCTGTCGATCGCCGGACCCGTGCCATCCACGGTGCCGTCGAGCGCGATGATGTAGTCGGCCAGCGCCTGCTGGTCGGTAGCGCCCAGCGCGGTGTAGGGATACTGCACGCTGGTGTAGTAAACCGTGCCATTGCTCGCGTAGCGGAACCACTGGTCGCCGCCCGCGGCGCTGAAGGCCGGCATCGCGATGTCCACCGTCACGCCCGCGACCGGCTCGCCGGCGACGATCAGCTTGGTGTCGTCGTCCAGCGTGGCGGAAACCACGCGCACGCCCGGGGTGTCGATCACGTCATCGCCGAGGACCAGCGCGGTCTTCGAGATGTCGTAGACGACCTTCATGCCGGCCACCTGCGCGAAGCGGCCGGTGCCGTCGCCGGTGCGGGTCGGGGTCACGCCGTTGGTCCCGTCGGTGTCCACCGTCTTCGAGTAGCAGTTCTCCAGCAGCAGCTTGAGGTCGGCCGTGGTGACGTCTTCAACGACCGCCAGGAAGTTACCGAAGGGCGAGACGTTGAAGGTGGTCGCCAGCGAAATGTCGCCGGCCGCGATGTCGGCGCGGATGCCGCCACCGTTGGGCATGGCGATCTGCGGAACGTCCACCCCGAAGGACGGGGCGAGCGCCTGCGCCTTGGCGAGGTAGGCGTCGGCCACCAGGTTGCCGACCGCCTGCTCGTTCGAGCGGATGGGCGTGCTGCTGCCGCCACCGACCATGAGGGCATCGGCGTTGCCGATCACCGTCGCCGCGAGGTTCGCGACGTAGGCTTCCACCGGATCGATGGTCTCGCTCTGCACGTCGCTGTCGATCGGATAGCCATTCGTCGCATCGAGCGTGTCGGCGACGATGATCGCCGGGTTCGAGGTGGAATCGACGGTCACGCCGCCAAGCCCGTCGAAGCTCAGGGTGATCCGGCCAAGATAGCCGTAGCTGCCCGCACTGGTGACGATCGGGATGGAATTTCCACCCAGATCGAGGCTGGCGCTCACATACGGATACTCGTTCTGCGAACCGGAGGTCACATCATCGACATCGAAGAAGCTGTCGCCCGGGATCAGGCCGGTATCGGCCACGCTGCCCGGAGCCGCCGGACCGTAAACGTCCCGCGGGGAATCCGCCGTGGTGTCGCCAAGCAGTTCGTCGCCGCCGCCGGCGACGATCAGGTCGATGCCCGCTGAGAGCAGCGGGATCAGATCGATGTCCTCGCTGATGCCCTGCAGGTGACTGACCAGCACGATGGTGTCGACATCGCCCATGCCCTGGAGGGTGGCGATCTCGGCGTTGACCGATGCGGCCACCGCGTTGGCAACCACGCCGCCGGGCGAGCTGATGAACGGCAGGTTCTCGGTGGTCGCGCCGATGATGCCAACCTTCTTCATGCCGCTCGCGGTGGGAACCTCGACGACTTTCGAGGAGGCGATCTCACCCGAGGTCGCGAGGGCCTGCAAATTCGCCTCTGCGGAGAAGTCGAGGTTGCAGCTCAGGTAGGTGGAGGGGTTGGTCGTCTGCGCGTCCGCGATGAACGCCGCCAGCGTGTCCGGTCCGAAGTCGAACTCGTGGTTGCCGATCGCCACGGCGTCGTAGCCGATGCGGCTGATGGCGAGCGCGTCGTAGAAGGTCTGCGGAACCGCATCGAGGCTGGCCTGGAACTCCTTGCCGGCCAGGAAGCTGTCACCGGCAAAGACCTTCACCACCCCGTGTCCCATGTTCTCGTAGAACGAGACGTGCGCGTCCATGGCCGACTTGAAGCGGCCGATGTTGCCGTAGTCGGTCAGGGAATCCGAGTAGAACGAAAGATCCGACTCGCCGTCGTTGTTGTGCAGCAGGGTCAGGGTGAAGGCGTCCGCGGCTTCCAGCGTGTAGATGCCGATGCCGCCCTCCACGCCGTCGTCGCTGATCCCTTCGAAGCCGCAGATCGCCAGCGCGGCGCCGGTCGGGCTGGCCGCGGCGGGAATGAACTGGGCGGTCTCCGGGGAAATCAGGCCGTTGTCCCGGTTGTTGATGTAGGAAACAGCGCTCGGTGCGGCCGGGTCGCTGAGGTCAACGAGAACCACGCCGTTCTGCCGCTCACAACCGACGACGGCGTAGTTGGTGCCGCCGATGTTGGCGATGGCCACCGCTTCGGGCTCCGGTCCCTTGTCGTCGGAGCGGGCATCCAACGCATCCGGATCACCACCGTCATTGGAGTTGTGCCGGGTGGGGTCCTGGGCCAGAAGGTAGGACTCCAGCGACAGGTGGGAGACGCGGGTCAGGCTGGGTCCGGCATCATCGTACTGCCATACGGAAATGCCACGCGAACCCATCGCCACGATGTCGGTCAACTCCGCACCCGCACCACCAACGGTGGATTGATCAACCAGGATGTTCAGGCGACCGAGCAGGTTGACGTCACCGACCAGATCGAAGAGCTCCTGCTGGGTCACGGCTCCACCCCCGTCATCGTAGATCGGAGTGGCGGCGATTTCCGAGAGGTTGTCGTCGTAGGTCCTGGCACGGGTGATGTCCGAATCGTCCGGACGGGCGTCGCCCTCGTCCGCGGTGACCACGTAGGTATTGCGGCCCGGGTCGAACACCGCGATGGCAGCGGGCGTGTGCAGGCCCTTGATCAGGGTGTTGATGTTGGCGACGCCATCCTCGTTGGTGACGTCGGCGGTGTATTGAACGGCGCCGAGGGGGTGAACTTCCCAGGCGGGAACACCGGGACTGGCGATGAAGGCGGCCAAGCCATCGAGACGAAAGACCGTGTTGTTCTCCTGGGCGCCGACGAACATGGCGTCGCCGGTCGCATCGAAGGCGACATACTCGGGCTCGATCTCTTCAGCCGTACCGTAGCGGACCCCGGTCAGGGTGGCCGAGGTGAAGTCGACATTGACCTCGGTGGCGGAAGCCGCGGCGGTGAAGTCGCCGACGGTCACCGCGCTCAGGTCGTAGAGCGACACCGATCCGTTCTGGTTGCTACCGGAGACATCGTCGTTCTCCGCAGTGTCCCAGGCGTATTCCCCCTCGTTGGCCACCGCCACGATGCCGGTGCTGGAGATCGCCACCATGTCCGGGTGATGGCCGGTGCCGGCCTGCCCTTCGATGCTGCCGTCGGTCACGTCGAAGAAGATGATGCGTCCGAGCTGCGGGATGCTGTAGTCGCCGGTGGTGTTGATCGCCGGATCATCGACCTGGGCGACCAGGGCGCCGAGCCCGGTTCCACGCGGATCGAGCGCGACCGAGCTGACGGTCTTGAAGTTCGTCACCGCCGACGCGGCGTCGATCGAGAACTGATACTGGTACTTCTGGTTGGCATCGATCCACTTGAAGACCGAGACGCCACCGTTCGGATTGTCGGTCACCGCGATGAAGAAGTCGCTGCCGACCTTGGCGTGGGAAACCACCTCGCCCGAACCGACGCCCATGTCGATGGCCTGATAGAGGCTGTTCTGCGCGGTCGAGGCTGGGGGAGGTCCTGCGGCATCGGAAGTGATAACGATATCATCGATGCCGATCATCGAATCCGAGCCGGACGCATCCGCCGTGATGATCCGAACCTCGACCAATGCCTGTCCATCCACAGCCGCAGGAAGCACTGCGCTGACTGGCGTCGTCAGGCTGGAACCGTTGGACGCGTCGGCCACATAGCCAGCCGCGACGTTCGTGTAATCCCCACTCCCACCAATGCGATACTGTAGGGCGACCTGCTGAATCGCATTACTGGTATCCTCTTCCGTGAGGTTGTAGCTGACCTGCAGGTTCTCTCGGCCGGTCGCATTGAGATGGATAACCAGATGAGGAGCATCTGCCGTCCCGGATCCTTGTAAAGCGACCACGTCGCCGGAAAGATCGTGGATTCCGCCGCTGCTACTGGACGAGCTCGAATTGTTGATCGCATCGACCGGCGTGGAGCTGCCGTCGGAAACGACCGCCTGCGGATCGGTGCCGCTGCTGGCAAGCCCGTCTCCTCGGTAGCCGATGATGCTGGGCACTCCGCTCCAGTCATTCGTGGCGGTGATCAGATCCACAGACCAATTCTGGGAAAAAGTCCCTGAAGAGAGGTCGTGGGGGGTTGTGTTCGCACTGCTGCTAGTCGCCGCTATCGCAGTGCCGGTAAGGATTAACAGTGTTCGTTTCATTGATTCTGGAGTTGCTCAAGTCGCCGGAACCCGGTCCGACGGTCGCGTATCTGGCGGAGTCGCTGTCGAACCCCAACTCCCGCATCGCAAACAACTCGTCACATGACGTTTTCGCCACCCTTCCCGTCCGTGCCAACTCTTCGGGGTTGGCCATGCGCTCCCGGCGCTCCATGCTCGGCCCGTGGCCAGCTACGTCATCTCCATCGCCGCGCTCCGGCGCAACACCGGGATCCTGCGTGACCTGAAGAACGAAGCGGAATGCCGCCTCGTCCTCGCCCTGAAGGGCTTCTCCTGCTGGAAGGCCTTCCCCTTCATCCGCGACGATCTCGACGGCTGCTGTGCATCCGGCCTTTGGGAAGCACGACTCGCGCACGAGGAATTCGGCAAGGCGGTGGTCACCTATTCGCCCGGCTACACCGATGCCGAAATCGCGGAGCTGTTGGAGTTCACGACCCACCTCGACTTCAACTCCCTCTCCCAGTGGTTCCGCTTTCGTGAAACCGTCATGGCCCATCCCCGCTTCCGGAACGGCGAACTCCACTGCGGCCTGCGGGTGAATCCCGAGCACTCGACCGGATCGACGCCCCTCTACGATCCCTGCGTCCCGGGTTCCCGTCTCGGCATCACCGCCGACCAACTCGAGGGCGCCGACCTCAGCGGCCTCAGCGACCTCCATTTCCACACGCTCTGCGAGCAGGATTCCGACGACCTCGAGACCACGCTCGCCGCCGTCGATGACAAATTCGGTGATCTACTACGCTCACCGCAGTTCACCTACCTCAACATGGGCGGCGGCCATTGGATCACCAAGCCCGACTACGACCGCGACCGCCTCGTCCGCCTCGTCCGCGAGGCCCGTGAACGGTACGATGTCGAGGTCTGGCTCGAACCCGGCGAGGCCGTCGCCATCCACACCGGCGTTCTCCGGGCGGAGGTGATCGACGTTTTCCAGAGCATGGGTCACCGCCACGCAATCCTCGACGTGTCGGCCACCGCCCACATGCCCGACGTCCTCGAGATGCCCTACCGTCCGGACGTCTTCCTCAAGGAGCGCGGGCGTCACGCCCGTTCATCGCCAAGGCCCGCCGTCACCTTCGAAGGCGAAGCCTACCTCCCCGCCGCCGACCCTGGGACATCCAACATCTTCCGCCTCGGCGGCCCCACCTGCCTCGCCGGCGACGTGGTCGGCGACTACGCCTTCCCCCGCGAGCTGGTTCCTGGCGACATCCTCGTCTTCGACGACATGGCGCACTACACCATGGTCAAGACGACGACCTTCAACGGCGTCCCCCACCCCGACATCGTCCTCCAGCATGAGGACGGGCGGCTGGAAACCATCCGCGAGTTCCGCTACGAGGACTTCCGCGACCGCCTCGCGTGAAGGCGTGAAGCCGGGATGAATTCGGGATGAACGGAACGAGCTGAATTGACCCGGACCGTCGTTCCTGCGCCGGATGATCCGGGTGCTCCGCCGCCTTCCAGCCATCGCACTGGTCATCTTCGCAACCGGCTTCGTCACGATCATCGTCCTCGCGGGCCAGGGGCGCGGGTTCTGGGGCTTCCTCCAGGAAATCCCGGGAGGCGACAAGCTGGGACACGTCGGACTGGTCGGAACCCTTGCCCTGCTGCTCAATCTCACCCTGCGCAACCGTCGCTTCGGGCCTCCTTTCCTCTGGCTCCAGATCGGCAGCGGGTTGGTCGCGTTCGTCATGACCCTCGAGGAGGCATCCCAGTTGCTTCTGCCGGCGAGGAGCCCCGACCTGCTCGACTGGCTGGCGAACCTCACGGGAGCGGCGCTCGGGCAATGCATCTCGTCGATGATCCCGCTCATCCGTTCGAGACGCGGCGTGGAGAAACTCCCGCGGATCGACTGACTCCGGATCCTGCATTTCCCTTCCATTTCGGTCGAAAATCCCTTTCCTCCGGGCCCATGTCCCCGACTTCTCCGGAAACCGTCACCCGGCGGGCCGCCAATGGCTGGTCTCCCGCGAAATCCGCCGACCTCTACGGCATCGATGCCTGGGGCCATGACTTCTTCGGGGTGAACGATGACGGCGAGGTTACCGTCAGGCTCGCCGATGAGAACGGCGGCACGGATGTCTCGCTCCAGCATCTCGTCAACGGCCTCCGCGACCGGGGGACCGAACTGCCCGTCCTGTTGCGCTTCCGCGACCTCCTCCAGTCCCGGATCGCCGAACTCAACGAGTGCTTCCGGGAGGCCATCGGCTCGACCGGCTACAAGGGCGAATACCGCGGCGTCTACCCCATCAAGGTCAACCAGCAGCGGCAGGTGATCGAGGAGATCTGCGACTTCGGCCGCCGCTATCACTACGGTCTCGAAGCCGGGTCGAAGCCCGAACTCATCGCCGCGCTCGCCCACATGCACGACACCGACGCCTACCTCGTGTGCAACGGCTACAAGGACGAGGAGTTCATCGACCTCGCCCTGCACGCCCAGAAGATGGGATTGAAGGTGATGCTGGTCCTCGAGATGCCCACCGAGCTTGACCTCGTGCTTGAGCGTTCGCGGAAACTGGGCGTCCTCCCGAACCTCGGCGTCCGGGTCAGGCTGTCCACCCGCGGCTCCGGGCACTGGGAGGAATCCGCCGGCGACAAGTCGGTCTTCGGGCTTTCCGCGGCACAGGTCATCGAGGTGGTCGACCGCCTCAAGGACGAGGGTTACCTCGCCTGCCTGAGGATGCTCCACTACCACCAGGGAAGCCAGATCCCCAACATCGCCGCGATCCGCGAAGGCGCCACCGAGGTGGCCCGGATGTACTGCGATCTCGTCAAGGAAGGCGCCCCGATGGGTGTTCTCGACATCGGCGGCGGAATGGCGGTCGACTACGACGGGTCGAACACGAACTTCGCCTCGTCCTGCAATTACTCGGTGCTGGAGTACTGCACCGACGTCATCGAGACGATCATGCAGGTCTGCGACCGCGCCGGGGTTTCCCATCCGAACCTGATTTCCGAGTCCGGCCGCGCCGTCGTCGCCTACTACTCGGTTCTCGTCTTCAACATCCTCGACGTCTCGACGGTCCAGACGACCGAGAAGGAGCCGCCGACCCCGGAGCAGGCGCCGCAGAACCTGCTCAACCTGATCCACGTGAACAAGGACCTGTCCGAAGACAACCTGCAGGAATGCTTCAACGACGCCGTCTACTACCGCGACCAGGTCCGCGCGCAGTTCTTCTACGGCAACGCGTCGCTGCGCGAGCGCGGCCTCGCCGAGGCATGGTTCTGGCACATCATGACCCGCATCTCGAAGCTTCTTCAGGAGCTCGACGACATCCCAGAGGACCTGCGCGAAATGTCGGACACGCTTGTCGATTTCTACTACGGGAACTTCAGCCTGTTCCAGTCGCTCCCCGACTCGTGGGCGATCAAGCAGCTCTTCCCGGTGATGCCGATCCACCGGCTCGACGAACGTCCCCGGCAGCGGGCGGTGCTGGCCGACATCACATGCGCTTGAGACGGCCAGATAGACCGCTTCATCGACCGCGAGGATGTCGCCAAGGTACTGCCCCTGCACGCCCTCCGGCCCGACGAACCCTACCACGTCGCCGTCTTCCTCGTCGGCGCCTATCAGGAGACCCTCGGCGACCTGCACAACCTGCTGGGCGACACCAACGTCGTCGGCGTGCACCTCGAGAACGGCAAGCCGGTCTACACCCACGAGGTCGAGGGCGACACCGTCGCGGACGTCCTTTCCTACGTCGAGTACGACCCGAAGGAGCTTGTCACCCGCTTCCGTGGCTTCGCCGAAAAGGCGGTCACCGAAGGGCGGATCAGCCCCAAGGAACGGCGCGGCGTCATGGACCTGTTCCGCGCCAACCTCAACGGCTACACCTACTTCGAGGGCTGACCCGGTTACACCGGCGCGGTGAGCGCCACCGCGTTGGCCGCCGCGTACTCCTTGGCGTGGGTCAGGCTGATCATCACCTTGACGATTCCGTTCGCCTCCGCGAAGCGGAGACCACTGCCCGAGAGCACGAGCTGGGGCGCGCCGCTCTCACGCCGGCGCACCTCCATGTCCAGCCATTCGAGATCGGCGCCGATGCCCGTTCCCAGCGCCTTGGCGACGGCCTCCTTCGCCGAGAATCGGGCCGCGTAGTGCAGGGCCGGCCGGCTGGCCGACTCGCAGTATTCCCGTTCGCCGGGGGTGAAAACCTTCTCGGCGAAACGGACGCCGTATTCCTCGATCATCCGCGCGATGCGGCTGACTTCCACGACGTCGATGCCGATGCCGAAGACGCTCATCGCGTCTGGAAACTGGAGGATTGGGACATTGGGGGATTGGGGTTGTCGCTCATCCCGGATAGCCGGCCATCGCCGATTTCATTTCGCGGACCGCCGCAGCCATCCCGACACGCATCGCGCGCGAGACGATGGTGTGGCCGATGTTCAACTCGGCCAGATGCGGGACCTCGAAGAGCTGTGAGACGTTGCCGTAGTTGATGCCGTGGCCGGCATTCACCTGAAGCTCCATGCCGGCACCGCAACGAGCCGCATCGATCAACCGTTCCACCTCGACCATGCGCTCGGAGCCCGATGCATTCGCGAAACAACCCGTGTGCAGTTCGACCATCCCGGCGCCCGCCTCCGCCGACGCCTCGACCTGGGCGACGTCCGGGTCGATGAACAGCGACACCCGGATGCCCGCATCGTGAAGGCTCGCGACGCAGGACTTGATCTCCTCGAACCGCGAAAGCACGTCGAGCCCGCCCTCGGTCGTGACCTCCTCCCGGCTCTCCGGCACCAGGCAGGCGAAGTCGGGCTTCAGGCGCAGCGCGATCTCCAGCAACTCGTCGGTCACGCCCATCTCGAAATTCAGCGGCAACGGGCAGTGCTCGCGGATCTCGAAGGCGTCGCGCTCCTGCATGTGGCGGCGGTCGCCGCGGACGTGGATCGTGATGGAATCCGCCCCGCCCTCCGCCGCATCCATCGCCGCCGCCAGCGGCGACGGTTCGGCATTCGGCGAATCCGGCAGCAGCGCGTAGCGCGCCTGCCGCAGCGTCGCCACGTGATCGATGTTCACTCCCAACAGCACGCCGGGAGTCTCAATCCCCCTTTCACGATCCGCAATCCGCAACTTGTCCGCCGTAGTCCCGCGTCCGCGGGACGAAGGAGGATGCGCAATCGGATCAGTGCCGGAAATGGCGGTGCCCGGTGAAGACCATCGCCATGCCCGCCTCGTCGGCCGCGGCGATGACCTCCTCGTCGCGGATCGATCCGCCCGGCTGGATGCAGGCCGTCGCGCCGGCCTCGATCGCCGCGGCGAGTCCGTCGGCAAACGGGAACATCGCATCCGAAGCGAGCACCGATCCCTTGAGCGAGAGCCCCGCCTCCTGAGCCTTCCACACGGCGATGCGCGAGCTGTCCACCCGGCTCATCTGCCCGGCGCCGATGCCCAGCGTGCGATCCGCCAGGGCGTAGACGATGGCATTCGACTTCACGTGCTTCACGACCCGCCAGGCGAAGCGCATCGCGCGCATCTCCTCCTCGGTGGGCGGACGCTTGGTCACCACCTTGCTCTCGAGGTTGTCGAGACCCAGCGCCGAATGATCCCGGTCCATCACCATGAACCCTCCCGGGCACGAGCGGATCAGCGGCTCCTTCTTGGCGGAGAGATAACCCTCGTTGAGCTTCATCAGGCGCAGGTTCTTCTTCTTCTGCAGCAGCGCCCGCGCCTCGGGCTCGTAGTCCGGGGCGATGATGACGTCGGTGAAGATCTCGGAAATGATCCGGGCCACGCCCTCGGTCAGCGGGCGGTTGCAGACGATCACCCCGCCGAAGGGAGCCTGACGGTCGGTCTCGAAGGCCTTCTTCCACGCCTCGCGCAGGTCGTCGTCGTCCTGACCGACACCGCAGGGATTCGTGTGCTTGAGAATGCCGATCGTCGGGCGGACGAAATCGAGGATCAGGTCCGCCGCGGCCTCGATGTCGAGGATGTTGGTGTAGCTCAACTCCTTGCCCTGAAGCTGGCTGAAGCAACTGCCGAAGTCGCCGTACAGGGCCGCCTTCTGGTGCGGGTTGTCACCGTAGCGGAGTTCCTGGTCGAGCGGCAGGCTCAGCGAGAAGCTGCAGCGCGTGCCGTCCTCGCACTTGCCCAGGAAATTGGAGATCGCCCCGTCGTACTCCGAGGTCCGGTGGAAGACCTTCACCGCCAGTTCCTCGCGGAAGCCCAGGGTGGTGTCGCCGTCGTGCTCCTTCATCTCCTCGACCACCCGGCCGTAGTCCGCCGGATCGGTCACCACCGTCACGCTGGCGTAGTTTTTCGCCGCGCTGCGCAGCATCGATGGACCACCGATGTCGATGTTCTCGATGGCCTCCGCGAGGGTGACCCCCTCCTTCGCGATCGTTTCCTCGAATGGGTAGAGATTCACCACCACCAGATCGATCGGCGGGATGTCGTGCTGCTTCGCCTGCCTGAGGTGGTCGTCATCGTCGCGCTTGTGCAGCAGGCCGCCGTGGACCTTCGGGTGGAGCGTCTTCACCCGTCCCTCGAACAGCTCCGGCGCCCCGGTGAACTCGGAGACGTCGATCACCGGCAGACCCGCCTCCCGCAGCACCTTGGCGGTGCCGCCGGTGGAGAGCAGCTCGACCCCCATTTCATGGAGATCCCTGGCGAAATCGGCGAGGCCGGACTTGTCGGATACGGAGAGAAGGGCGCGCTGGATGGGCATGGAAAGGGCGAGGAGGTTGCTGCCGTCGGCGTACTCCTCACCCGCCCCGGCGGCAAGCCCGGATTGGGTGCCGGCGGTCAGCCCTCGACCACCCGTTGGCGCATTTCACCCAGGCCCTCGATCCCGCACACCACCGAGTCGCCGGGCGTGAGGTAGCGGGGCGGCTGCATGCCCATTCCCACGCCCGACGGGGTTCCCGTCGCGATCACGTCGCCGGGAAGCAGGCTCATGAAGCGGCTGATGTAGCTGACCAGGAAGGCGACGCCGAAGATCATGTCGCCGGTCCAGCCGTTCTGGCGCATCGCGCCGTTCACCTCGCACCAGAGCCTGAGCCCCTGGGGGTCGGTCACCTGGATCGCCGGCGTCAGCGAGGGCCCCATGGGGGCGAATCCGTCGCAGCTCTTGCCCTTCACCCATTGGCCGCCCATCTCCTTCTGGTAGGCCCGCTCGGAATAGTCGCAGAACACCGAGTAACCGGCCACGTGGTCCAGCGCCTCCGCCTCGCGGACCCGGACCGCCGTCCGGCCGATCACCACCGCCAGTTCGACCTCGTAGTCGAGTTTCCGGGACCCGGGCGGCCGCGCGACATCGTCGAAAGGCCCGCTCCATGCCGAGTTCGCCTTCATGAAAAGCACCGGCTCGGCCGGCACCTCGGCACCGAATTCCCGCGCATGGTCGGCATAGTTCTGGCCCACGCAGACGATCTTCGAGGGACGGTCCACCGGTGGGCCGATCCGGACTCCCGGCGGAATCTCGTCGCCGTCCGGACAACCGTCCGCCACCCAGGATTCCAGCGCCTCCATCCCACCGAAGGCGAAGAATCCCTCATCATAGTCGTGGAACTGCCCGCTGGCGTCGATCCGGCGGCCATCGTCCAGCAGCACTCCCGGTTCCTCTCGGCCCGGCTCCCCGAAGCGGATCAGTTTCACGGAAAATACTCTAACGACCCGCGAGATCGCTGGCGAGCCTTTGGAGTGCGCGCGGCTTGCCGCCGCTTTCGAGCCACGTTTTGGGCTGGGCAGCGCGAGATCGTCCGCTGTGAGATGACAAGTGCTTTCCCAGGCCTTCCGAAGCACTCGGAGAAGACGAAGCCGTCCGGCAGGCCGTAAAGCGTAGGCAAGCCTCCGCACTCCACACCCGAACTCCTCCCCACACCCCATCCTCCACTTTCCACTTTTTACTTTTTACTTTCCACTGCCCCGGCACCTATCCCCCCGCCATGTTCGAAGTCCTCCACCGCGATCCCTCCAGCCGGGCGCGCTGCGGCATCATGAGCCTCGCCCACGGCACGGTGGAGACCCCGATCTTCATGCCGGTCGGCACGCAGGGCTCGGTCAAGACCCTCCACCCCGAGGAACTCGACCTCCTCGGTGCGCAGATCATCCTCGGCAACACCTACCACCTCTGGCTGCGGCCCGGCCACGAACTCATCCGCGACCTCGGCGGCCTGCACCGCTTCGCGTCCTGGGAAAAGCCCATCCTCACCGACTCCGGGGGCTTCCAGGTCTGGTCGCTGGCCAAGCTCCGCAAGATCACCGAGGAGGGCGTGCGTTTCCAGAACCACCTTGATGGCGCGAAGATGCTCCTCACCCCGGAGCTGAGCATGGAAATCCAGGCCGCGCTGGGGTCGGACATCGCGATGCTCTTCGACGAATGCCCGCCCTACCCCTGCGAGCAATCCTACGCCGCCGAATCCCTGGCCCTCACCACCCGCTGGGCCCGACGCTGTAAGGAATGGACCGTGGAAAACGAGCCCCGCTCGGGCGACGGCCCGCAGCGCCACTTCGGCATCGTCCAGGGCTCCGTCTGGGCCGAGCTGCGCGAACAGTCGGCCCGCGAGCTGGTCGAGCTCGACTTCGACGGCTACGCCATCGGCGGCGTCTCGGTCGGCGAGCCGGAGGAGGAAATGTTCCGCGCCATCGAGCACAGCGTCCCGTTTCTCCCGGAGAACAAACCACGCTACGCGATGGGCCTCGGCACCCCGCCCCAGATCCTCGAGATGATCGGCCGCGGCGTGGACATGTTCGACTGCGTCATGCCCACCCGCGTCGCCCGCCACGGACAGGCCTTCACCCTCGACGGTCCCATCCACATCAAGAACGCCGAGTTCGAGCGCGACACGCGGCCACTCTGCGAATCGGCGCACCCCCACGTCTCGGGCTTCTCCCGGGCCTACATCCGCCACCTTTTCCGGGCCGGTGAAATCCTCGCTTTGCGGTTGCTTTCCTTCCACAATCTGCATTTCCTGCTCGCCCTCGCCGACGGGGCGCGCCAAGCGATCCGCGACGGGAACTTCCTCGAATTCAAGGACTCCTTCATCCGCCGATACACCCAGGCATGAGCACCGCCCTCCACAACATCATCTTCTTCCTCGCCCAGGACAAAACCAGCGGCAACAACCCGCTCGGGAGCACGTGGCTCATGATGGGCCTCATGATCGTGATGTTCTACTTCCTCCTCATCCGGCCCCAGCAGCGCCAGCGCAAGGAGCTCCAGCAGCGCATCGACGCGCTCCAGACCGGCGACCGCGTGGTCACCACCGCCGGCATCCACGCCATCGTCCACAACATCAAGGAGAAGACCGTCGTCCTCAAGCTCGCCGAAGGCACCATGGTCGAATTCGACAAGCCCGCCATCGCCTCGGTGCAGAAGAAGAAGAGCGCCGAAAAGAGCGCCCCGGCCGAGAAGTCCGAAAAATCCTAGGAAGACGGCAGGAGGCGGTTCCGCGAATGGCTTGAGACGGATCCCGGTCCCGAATCGCTCAATTTCCCAATTTCCCAATCTCCACGAAGTCCATGTCCGCCATCCTCGCCCTCCAGGTCGTCAGCGATCCGCTGGTTCTCTTTCTCTCGGGCCTGTCGCTGCTGATCCTCTTCATCTGGTACTTCGCCACCGAGTCCGACCGCCGCAAGCGCAACATCGGCTCCATCCTCGTGCTCGGTCTCTGCACCCTCTGCGTGCTGGCGATCATCCCGCCGCAGGACACCCTCAAGCGCGGCATCGACATCGCCGGCGGCTCGGCCTTCACGCTGCGCGTCCAGCCGAACATCGATCCGGACACCCGCAACGAAATCCCCCTCACCGACCGCGACCTCGACAACGCCATCGAGACCATCGAGAAGCGCCTCAACGCGATGGGCACCGCCGACATGCTCATCGCCAAGAGCGGTGACAACACGATCATCGTGCAGATGCCGGGCATGGAACCCGAGGCCGCCGAAGAGGTCCGCACCACCCTCCAGAAGGTCGCCAAGCTCGAACTGCGGGAGGTCAATCCCCGCAGCCAGATGCTCGCCAAGCAGGTCTACGACGGCGACGAGGTCGTTCCCGGCTACAAGGCATACAAGCACGAGGGCGTGAACCGGGAAGGCGATCCCTACACCGAATACCTGCTGCTCAACAAGCGCACGGCGATCGACGGCGCCGACATCGCCGACGCCTGGCCGCAGACCCAGGGCACCGACCACCAGGTCGGCATCAAGCTCACCAACGAGGGCGGCGACAAGATGACCAACCTCACCAAGGACATGCGCGAGGGCTCCGACCGCATCGCCGTCCTGCTCGACGACGAGGTCATCACCGCCCCGGTGGTCCAGACCACGCCGCTCGGAAAGAACTTCGTGATCCAGGGTCAGGACAGCTTCGAGGAAGCGGGCACGCTCGCCAGCCAGTTGCTCAATCCCCTCAAAAACGCGCTCGTGATCGACGAGGAGCGCACGGTCTCCCCGAGCCTCGGCGAAGCCGTGGTCCAGCAGGGCATCACCGCCGCCATCGTCGGCCTCGTCATCACCGCCCTGTTCATCCTGATCTACTACCGCACCGCCGGCCTCATCGCCCTCACCGCCCTGGTGGTGAACGCGATCCTGATCTTCGGCGCGATGGCGATGTTCGGCTTCACCTTCACTCTGCCCGGGATCGCCGGCATCATCCTCACCATCGGCATGGCGGTCGATGCCAACGTGCTGATCTACGAGCGCCTCCGAGAGGAACTCGCGAACGGCAAGACCCTCAAGACCGCGATCGGCACCGCCTACGAGAAGGCCTTCTCCGCGATCTTCGACTCGAACACCACCTCCCTGATCACCGCCATCATCCTCTTCTGGAAGGCCAGCAGCACGGTGGCCGGCTTCGCCGTCACCCTCACCGTCGGCCTGCTCGGTTCGATGTTCTCGGCCATCCTCGTCACCCGCGTGATGTTCCGCTGGGGTATCGACAGCGGCATCCTCAAGCACCTCTCGCTGCTCAACATCTTCCGCTCGACGAACTGGGACTTCCTCGGCAAGCGCCGCATCGCCTTCGTCGTCTCGACCCTGCTCTTCCTCGCCGCGGCCGGCGGCTTCGCCTGGAAGAAGGAGCGGGCGCTCGGCGTCGACTTCACCGGCGGTTCGCTGCTGACCTTCACCTTCCCCGAAGACTCCGAGGGTGTCCGCCAGGCGGATGCCGAGAACGCGCTCAAGGACCTCGACACCGAGGCCAAGCCGATCATCCAGGAAGAGAACATCCCCACCAGCGGCGAACTGCTGACCATCCGCTGCGCGACCGGCGACGCCCCGAAGATCGAGGAGACCCTGCGGGCCGCCTTCCCCGCGCTCCAGGACCGGGCACCGATCCTCAACCCGGATACGGGCGAAGACACAGACAAGACCGGC
>CALGOH010000246.1 GCA_937957985.1 uncultured Verrucomicrobiae bacterium | reverse complement strand
GGCGACCACCGAGATCTACACTCTTTCCCTACACGACGCTCTTCCGATCTCGCCACGTTCCCGTCGCTGCATCGCCAACGCCGCCGCCCAGAATCCACCAAACCCGGAAACAAGCAACAGGATGCCCACCGCGTGGTCCTTCTCGCCCCTTCCGGTGAGGAATCCGAACGTCTCCAACAAGAAGACTCCACCGAACGGCAATGCCAGAAGCCCGAGACATCCGAATCCGGTGTACCAAGACCCCTGCTTCGGGAAGTTAACATCAAGCCAGTCGCCGGTCGGAACCTCCGTCAGATCCGCAATCGGGCCGTGCCACACCCAAGCCCAGGCCTCTACCTGACTCGTCTCATCGTGTCGCGAGCGCGGGGGAGATTTCCATTCTACCCCAACCTTGCGCCGTTCGTATTCCTCACCTCTCAATTCCCCGTCGGGCACCCCTTCGAAGCTATCCAACTCCCCGAGCAGGCCGGAGCCTACTAGATAGACATCCCCGATCACCTCCCCGCCCTGGTCGTCCGGCACCAAACCCGGATACCAGGATACTTGATAGAGCTTGCCCCTCACCACGCCGGTGCCAACCCACTCCGCCCCCTTCATCCGGTGATGGTTCGACGCACCGACCCGCAGCGTCCCATACACGAACACCAGCTCCGAATTCCCGTTCACTTGTCCGACGTAGCCTTGGCGAAGTTGGATTCGCGGTTCAAACCCGGTACCCCACGTTCTCGTCAAGATACGCCTTCAGTGCGTCAAGCCCCTCCTCCATCTCCGCCGAGATCGGGATCACCTTCACCTTCGGAAACCGCGCGCGAAAGATCTGCAGGTTGTCCTCCGCCCCTTCGAGATCCATCTTGTTGGCCACCACGATCCACGGGAAATCCCCGAGCTCCTCGTCGTACTCCCGCACCTCCTTGCGCAGGATCTCGAGGTCCGAGATCGGGTCGCGTCCCTCGCTGCCCGCCATGTCGAGCACAAAGAGCAGCGTGCGGCAGCGGGTGATGTGACGCAGAAACTCGTGGCCGAGGCCGCGGTTCTCGTGCGCGCCCTCGATCAGGCCCGGGATGTCCGCCACCGTGCAGCGACGGAACCCCCCGAACTCCACGACGCCGACCACCGGCTGCAGCGTGGTGAACGGATAGCTCGCCACCTTGGGTTTCGCCGCCGAGAGCTTGCCGATCAGCGTCGACTTGCCGGCATTCGGAAAGCCGACCAGCCCCGCATCGGCGATCCGTCGAAGCTCCAGATAGAAGACACCCTGGTCGCCCTCGGTGCCCGGCGTGCTCTCCGTCGGCGTCTGGTTGGTGGCCGACTTGAAATGCGTGTTCCCCTTTCCGCCGGTCCCGCCCGCGCACAGCACGAACTCCTGCCCCTCCTCGGTCAGGTCGGCCACCGGCTCGAGATCGATGCCCTCCTCGCTGCGCTCCATCGCCACCGCCTCGCGCACCTCGGTGGCAGGCGCCCGATAGACCACCGTTCCCGGCGGCACGCGCCCGATCTTCGACTTGCCCTTGCGCCCGGTCCGCTTGTAGCGGCTGCCGTGCTGGCCGTTCTCCGCGATCAGCTTCGGGTCGAAATGATACTGGCGCAGGTTGTCGGTCGAGGGATCGACGATCAGCACCACGTGCCCGCCGTCGCCGCCGTCGCCGCCGTCAGGGCCTCCGCGCGGGACGAATTTCTCCCGGCGGAAGGAAACGTGGCCGTTTCCCCCGTCGCCCGCCTTGGCGAAGATGCGGATGTGGTCGATGAACATGCTGCGGCCCGTCGAGTTGCTTGAATCAGACGCGGGCGTCCAGCCATTTCCCACGGAAGTGCTGGCGGGTGAAAATGAACGCCTGGCAGACGAGGTCCAGGCTGAGGATGATCCACACCGCGAGCAGGCTCGCGACCCCGAGGTGATCCGCGACCGCCAGCACGACGATGCGGAAGAAGATCATGCTGCCGAAGGAGCTCCGGATCACCATCCCGGTCGCCCCCGCCCCGCGCATCGAGGTCTTGAGCACGATGCAGCTTGCGAAGAAGGGCTGCGTGAGGGCGCAGACCACGAACAGCGGCGCGGCCAGCCCGACCAGCATCTCGCTGTCCGGCGCCACCAGTCCCACCACCTGCCGCCCGCCGAGCACGAAGAACACGCCCATCGCCGACATCACCACCACGGCCAGCCGCCAGCACAGACGCACCGCCTTCACCGCCATCTCCTTCGATCCCGCCCCGAGATACTGGCCCGCCAGCGCCGCCGCCGCCGTGGCGATCGCAAAGCCGGGAAGGAAGGACATCGACTCGACCCTGATGGCGAGAATGTGCGCCCCCAGCGCGCCCTCCTGCGGCAGGGTCGAGATGACCCGGACCCCGTAGGCATGGATGCCCCACATGCCGGCGATCTCCAGCGACTGCGGCGCGCCGACCCGGACGATCCGCCGCATCGTGTCGGCACACGGTTTCAAGGCCCGCCGCGACCAATGCAGCGCGTCCTCGCCGCCACGAACCAGCGCCATCACGACGACCAGCCCGCAGACCCAGCCGATCACCGTGCCCCACGCGATCCCCGAAATGCCGCGGCCACCGAAGGGCTCGGGACCGAACACCAGCAGCCAGCTCGCGAGCATGTTCACCCCGTTCACCGTCACCATGCCGATGAAGGGCGTGCGCGTGTCGCCGGACCCGCGCAGCGCGGCATTGATCGCCAGCATCATGCCGCTGAAGGGTCCCGACAACGCGAACACCCGCAGGTATTCCAACGCGTAAGCCGCAGCTTCCGGACCGAGCTGCATCCATCCGATCAGCGACCCGGCACCGGCGAGCAAGATGCCCATCGACAGGCATCCGGCCACCAGGCCGAGCCACACGCCCTGCCCCAGGCCCCGCCGCGCCAGATCGTGATTGGCCGCCCCGGTCGAACGCGACACCAGCGCCATGACCCCGGTGCTCACCGCGATCTGCAGGATGTTGAAGAACCACGCGACGTAACCGCCGAGCGCCATCGCATCCAGCACGGCCACCCGTTCCGCGCCTGCGGTCATGCGTCCGGCGATCGTCAGGTCGGTCATCCCGACCGCGAAGGTCATGACCTGCTCGAGCAAGGGCCACACCGCCAGCACGGCGACCTGCCGCGGAAGCGAAAGCCCGGCCAACCGGCCGCCGAGCAGACGCTCCTCGGCCTTCCCCCGCTGGGTGGCTTCGGCGCTGCGTCCCGGCTTCGGCATCAGGCCGCGGACCCTGACCCACCCCGGCGAGGACGGCAAGAACCGCGCGAACCCGTGGACGCCTCCACTTCGCCTCTTCCCATATTCCCGTTTCGCGCTATCGTTCCGTTAGTTCCATGGCAGACGCCCAGATCGCATTGACCGGCACCCTGCTCCTCGCCACGCCCTCGCTGCGCGACGGGATCTTCGACCGTTCCGTGATCCTGCTGGCCGAGCATTCGGCGGAGGACGGTGCCTTCGGTTTGATCCTGAACCATCCCACCGGCCAGGAGGTCGGGCACTTCCTCCAGCAGCCGGAGTTCGAGCCGCTCGCCCGCATCCCGGTCCACATCGGAGGCCCCGTCTCCCGCGGACAACTCACCTTCTCCGCCTTCTGGTGGAATCCCCACGACGGCCTCCACTGGCAGATCCGGCTGCCGGCGAATGAAGCCATCCAGCGCAGCAAGCAACCCGGTGTCATCGTGCGCGCCTTCGTCGGCTACTCGGGCTGGACCGGAGGCCAGCTTGAAAACGAACTCCGCCACCAGTCGTGGATCCCGGTGAAGCCCGCCCGGGACCTCCTCGGCAAACCGCACGATCCCGAACTGTGGGCCGACATCCTCCGCTCGATGTCCCCCTTCCACCGCCTGCTCGTCGATGCCCCGGCCTCGCCGGAGCTGAATTGAGCGCTAGGACCCGAAGGCATTCTCCACCCGGTGCACGCGCGGCTTTTCGCCGTCCAGCAACACCACCTCGATCACGTCGAAGCGCCACGGAATCTCGCGGGTGCCGAGTTGGGAAAGCCAGGCGTTGGCACCCTTTCGGATCAGCCGCCGCTTCTTCCCGTCCACCGCCTCCAGCGGTCGCCCGTAACCGGTCGTGGTCCGCGTCTTGACCTCGGTGAAAAGCAGCAGGCGCCCGTCCCGCGCCACGATGTCGACCTCGCCGCCGCCCGGCGCGCGGAAGTTCCGATAGAGCACCTTCGCCCCGCTGGCCCGCAGCCAGTCGCGGGCGATCCGCTCACCCAACTCCCCGATCGCCGCAGAGTCGATCCGGTTGCCGTCAGGCCCCGTCAAGCGGCAGCACCTGTTGAGCAACGGGCTGAAACGATCGACGATGAATGCGGCAAGGCCCATGGCGGCGGAGTGCTTCGAGATGATGCTTCGTACCATAGCCCTTGTGGCGCTCAAAGCCGTAAGCGGGGAACTCCGCCGCAGCATCCATCATGCGGCGGTCCCGGGCGACCTTGGCGATGATGCTCGCCGCGGCGATCGACAGCGACAAGCCGTCGCCTTTCACCACGCCGTCGTGCGGATGGGGAAAACCCTTCACCGGCAGCCCGTCCACCAGGCAGAAATCCACCGCCACCCCGAGCGCCCCGACCGCCCGCGCCATCGCCGCGTGGGTGGCCCTCAGGATGTTGATCCGGTCGATCTCTTCCGGTTCGGCGAACGCCAGCGCCCAGCGGACCGCGGGATCGGTCGTCAATTCGGAAAAAAGTCGCTCCCGTTTCGCCGCGGTGAGCTTCTTCGAGTCGTCGAGACCACCACAGGAGAAGTCTTCCGGAAGAATCACCGCCGCCGCGGCGACAGGGCCCGCGAGCGGCCCCCTTCCCGCCTCGTCGATTCCCGCAACCATGCGCAGGCCGCGGGATCGACAGGCGATTTCAAGCGAGAGGTCGGGCATCCGCCCTCAGAAGATCCCGAACCGACCGTGGTTGGCCATCCCGGACTGCTCCTTCATGGCGAAAATCTGCGCGGCGTCGACGGACGCCTCGGCGGCGGCATAGACCCCCAGCCCCGTCGCATGCCACTTCTCCTTGATGTTGTAGGAATGCTTGCTGGAACCGACCCAGGCCTTGGTCAGCTCCGCGGCGATGTCGCCGTGGATCACGCCGCCGGCCACGTTCTCGGCGCAGTGGCCCATGCCATACATCTTCTGCGCGGCGAAGGCCCGACTTTCGAAACCGTAGTGGGAGATGTTGGCCGAGCTGACATTGAACTTGCCGCGATTCCGGGCCATGAACTCACAGTGCTCGCGGGCGAGCTTGTCGAGGCCCGCGTGTCGCGGGATCGCCTCGCGGCCGATCGAAGCGCGATACCGCTCGAGGGACCGGCTGAGTTCCTCGGTGACGGCACCGGACGAACTGCCGGGAACCCCCGGCGAGGCGGCCGAGGAGGACATCGGGACACGGGTGGTGTCGAGACTTGAGGAGCACGAAGCAAGAAGCCCGAGCGCCCCCAGCCCGATCCAGCGGAACATGCGGGGAGTTTTCATGATGCTTGAAGAGTCGGAGGGCCTCTTGCGGGTCCCTCTTTAGCTTCAATCGCAAGAAATTAAAGGCATTTTAAACTTTCTCTAAAATTTATGGTCAATTTTATGCCCCCCGCTCCCAGCCATTGACCGCCCGGAGGGTCCGGACTCCTCGACAGACCTCTCCCTTCCGAACGAAGCATTTACCGATCGGCGGCCGTCTGCGCAGGATTCGTCCGCGGGCGCTTTTCGGCACCCGTGAGTTGATTCTGATCATGAAATCCTGCCCGAAATTCACCTTCGGCGTCGGCGACCGCTTCGCCCATGGCGCCGTCGCCCAGCTTCAGGCCTTCGTCGCCGCGCGCAGCCTCGGTATCGAGATCACGCCGGTCTGGAACAAGTCCAACCGCGAGCACCTGATCATCGGCTCGGAGCCGCAGGCGACGCGCGATGCCGCCGATGCCGCCGTGAGGGAACTTGGCTGGCAAGGCGACTACCTCCTCGACGCCGACCACATCAACCTCAACACCGTCGACCGCTTCATCGCGCCCTGCGACTTCTTCACCCTCGACGTGGCCGACGACATCGGCACCCCGGCCGATCCGGCGGACGTGGCCGCCTTCATCGACAAGCACCCCGAGCTGATCGGCACGATCACGATCGAGGGAATCGACCAGCCGCTTGAGATCACCCGCGAGGATGTCGAGCGCACCGCCAACCAGTTTCTCAAGGCGACCCAGCACGCCCGGGCGATCTACGATCACATTGTCGCCGCCAAGGGCACGGACTTCGTCACCGAGGTCTCGATGGACGAAACCGACTCGCCGCAGACTCCACCGGAACTGCTGATCATCCTCGCCGCGCTCGCCGACCAAGGCATTCCGGTGCAGACCATCGCACCGAAGTTCACCGGACGCTTCAACAAGGGCGTCGACTACGTCGGCGACCTCGCGCAGTTCGAGCAGGAATTCAACGACGACCTCGCCGTGATCGGCCACGCGATCAAGACCTACGGCCTGCCCGCGAGCCTCAAGCTCTCGGTTCACTCGGGCTCGGACAAGTTCTCGATCTATCCGGTGATTCGCAAGGCTCTCGCCCGCACCGGCGCCGGCCTCCACATCAAGACCGCGGGCACCAACTGGCTGGAGGAAGTCATCGGCCTCGCCGAATCGGGCGGCGAGGCCCTCGACCTCGCCAAGCGCATCTACTCAGGCGCGCTGGAGAAGAAGGAAGCCCTCTGCGAGCCCTACGCCACGGTCATCGACATCGATTTTTCCAAACTACCATCCGCCGACGAGGTCGCGGGCTGGAGCGGCGACCGGTTCTCCGCCACCGTCACCCACGATCCCTCAAGCCCGGACTACAATCCGAACGTCCGCCAGCTCCTGCACGTCGGCTTCAAGGTCGCCGCGCAGCTCGGTGACGAATACCTCGACGCCCTCAAGGCCAACCGCGAGACCATCGGCCGCTGCATCACCCACAACCTGCTCGAGCGGCACATGAAGCCGCTGTTCGGCGGATAGGAGTGGCGCTCTGCGAGCGCCATGGCCGGGCGTGGCGGCGTTCAGTCGCCGAACTCGACTCCCTCCAACCTCACCACCACGGGATTCGGCCACGCGTGGTTGTTGTAGAGCCGTTGGGCCCGGACCACGGAAATCTCCAGCCCCTCCGCAGTCTGCTTCATCCGTGCCTCGGCGTCGGCCTTAGGGCTGTATTCCACCGTCTTCCCGCTCTGGCCGAGCACCGAAATCGCCCCGCCGCTTCCCGCTTTCAGCGACTTCAGCGTGAACTCCCGTCGTTCGCCCCGCTTCCAGCGCTTCTCTCCCTGCGGGATGATCAGGTAGACCGCGCCTCCGTCCTGCGGCTCGCGCGTGAACCAGATCCCGTTTTCCCGCACCACTGGCCCCGGACGCACGCCATGGATCGCGTCACGGTTGACGAACATCCAGAGCGCAAGCTCGCGAAAAGCCCGCTCCTGCTCGAAGGGGATTCTCCCCGACGGCTCCGGCCCCATGTTGATGAGAAGGTTGCCCCCCTTGGCGCGCACATCGGCGAGCATCTCGATGAGCTGCGTGCCGGACTTGTAGTCCTCGTTGGTCGGCTTGAACTGCCATTGCGATCCGAGCGTGAAGCAGGACTCCCACGGACCGGGCAGCGGCGCGTCGGGAATCTTCTGCTCCGGGGTCTTCATCTCGCCACGGGTGACCAGGCACTTCGGCTGGAGCCGGTGGATCAGGTCGCGGATGGCGGCGTTGTCGAAGGAGTCGAGGAAGGCAACGTCGATGTCGCCGTAAGCCCCGCCGAAAAGCTCGCGGATCTGGGCCTCGTCATGGGCAAGTAGTTCGGGGTTTCTCGAGATGTTGGCGTAGTCCGCCTTGCGGCGGATTTCATGGCCCTGCTTGTGCAGGAAAAGAAAGTCCTCCGGCGAGAAGTAGAGCCCGACCTTCATCCCGCGCCGGCGGCAGGCATCGACGAAGGCCTTCACGATGTCCTTCTTGTACGGAGTATTGGCGACCGAGAAGTCGGTGGTTTTGGTCGGCCACAGGCAGAAACCGCTGTGATGCTTGGTCGTTAGAACCATGTAGCGGCAGCCCGCGAGCTTCGCCAGCCTGACCCAGGCGTCGGCGTCGTAGTCGATCGGGTTGAAGCTGGCGGGAAGCTCGCGCACGTAGCGCTCGATGTATTCGTCCGACGCCCCGACCAAACTGTGCGAGATCACGCTGCCAAGCTCCACATCCACTCCCCAGTGGACAAACATCCCCAGCCCCCAGTCCATGAACTCCTGCTCGCGGACGGGGTCGTTGCGATGCTCGCCCAACGGTTGCGGCGGGGCGGCGGTGGCGGCAAGGGCGAGGCCAACCGAAAAGATGAGGGGCAGGCGGGCATTCATCGTGTTGGGATACCGTTGAAACCCACCGGATTTTGCACGGAGGGCCCGGCCCTCTCTCCCCTCACTGGACCACGAATCGATACGACCCGGGCCCCATCGCCTTCGTCTCGGACTCACTCCCCTTCCCACTCCACGGCGAGCGCTGCGGCAGGATCAGTTCGGCGGTTGTGTTCGGCGGCACGGTGGCCTCGTAGAGGAGCGATCCATCATCCTGCCGCTTCCAGTGAACGGCGATGCGGCCGTGGGGCGAGTCGTGGTGCGCCTTCACCCAGGAAATCGTCTCGGTCTCCGATGTCGCGTCCTTCGCGGGGAAATGCGGATGCAGGCGAATGATCGAGTAGCCCGGCTTGGCCGGGGCGATGCCGGCGAGGTCCTTCATCATCCACTCGGTCACCGCGCCGAAGGCGTAGTGAGAGAACGAGTTCATCGCGGCGTTCATTTTTCCGTTAGGCCCTCCAAATCCGTGTTCTTCGGTGTAGGAGTTCCAGCGTTCCCAGATCGTGGTCGCGCCGTTCTTCACCTCGTAGCCCCACGAGGGATACCTGCGCGACTGAAGCATCGACACCGCGAGGTCGAGATGACCGGTGTCGGTGAGCACCGGCAGCAGCGGTTTGGTGCCGAGAAAGCCGGTCGTCATGCCGGTGCTCTTCGGGCCGGACTTCTTGCGGATGAGTTCGGCAAGTCGCGCCCCAGCCTTCGACCGCGCCTCGTCGTCTTCGATCAGGCCGCAATCGAGCGCCAGCACATAGGCGCTCTGCGACTCGGGCCGGATCGTGCCGTCGTCCTGGAAATAGCGCGCACGGAAATTCTTCCGCATCGTCTCCACCCAACTCCGATACCTCGTCACTTCCTCGTCGAGACCCTGCGCCACCGCCATTTCGGCCATCAGGCGGCTGGACAGGCAGAAGTAGGCGAGTTCGACAAGCTCGTGCGGCGTGGGGTCGTCGAGATTGAGCCAGTCACCCCACGGCGCACCGAACGCCGTCCCCTTCAGCTCGGGGTCCTGCGCCTTGCGGGCCTCCATGAAGCGCGTCATCGCCGGCCAGTGGTCGGTGAAGAACGACAGGTCCCCGGTCGCCGTCCACAGCGCGTGCGGCACGATGATCCCGGCATCCGACCACGCCGTGCCATGCACCGCCCCGCCGTGACCGAAGGGATAGGGCGCGTAGGATGGGTAGTAGCCCTCCGGCGTCACGTCGTCCTCCAGCTCGCGCAGCCACTTGCGGAAGAAGGCGGCGACGTCGGCGTGGATCGCGGCCGAGGCGGCGTAGATCTGGGCGTCGCCGGTCCAGCCCATCCGCTCGTCGCGCTGTGGACAGTCGGTTGGCAGGTCGATCCAGTTCGCCCGCTGGGTCCAGATCGCGTTTCGCCAGACCTGGTTCACCACCGGATCGGAGCATTCGAAGCCGGATGCCATCGGAGTGTCCGAATGCAGGACCAGTCCGGTGATCGTTCCGAGCGGCGGCTTCTCGGGAAGTCCGGTCAGCTCGACATAACGGAAACCGTGGAAGGTGAAGCGCGGCGTCCACGTCTCGCCCTGCGGATCGCCTTTGCAGATGTAGGTGTCGGTCGCCCGCGCGGCGCGCAGGTTCTCGGTCATCAGGCGTCCGTCCGGATGCAGCATCTCACCGAAACGAAGGGTGATCTTCCGGCCCGCCTCGCCCTTCACCTTCAGTCGCACGTTGCCCGCGAAGTTCTGGCCGAGGTCGAAGATGAACATGCCCGGCTTCTGTTCGGCGACCGACTTCGCCGGCAGCTCCTGCGTCACCCTCACCGGCTGCGCCGGATAAGCCTGGAGCACGGGCGGGCGGATGAAGCCGAACTCGCGCCGCTCGTTCTTGATGAACTTGTCGCTGAAGGGCTGCTTCATCGAACCATTGTCCTTGGCGAAGATCGCGCTTTCCCACTTGGAGTCATCGAAGCCCGCGGTGTCCCAGCCGGGCATTTCCCTGCGGGCGTCGTAGGTCTCGCCCATCAGGAAGTCGGCCTCCAACTCGGGACCGGTCGAGGTCTTCCACGACGGACCGGTTGCGATGATTTCACTACTGCCGTCGTCGTAGGTCAGATGAAGCTCGACCATCAGCGCCGGCGTCTTGCCGTAGATGTTGCGGCCCGTCTTGTGCGGACCGTAGCCGACCAGCTTGCCGTAGCCGACGTAGCCGGCATACCAGCCGTCGGCGACCACCGCGCCGATCGCATTGGCGCCGTCCTTCATCAGGGGCGTCACG
>CALGOH010000245.1 GCA_937957985.1 uncultured Verrucomicrobiae bacterium | reverse complement strand
TTCCAACACCGGATTCAAACTTTCGATTGAAACGCTCTCCAGTTGGAATATCTGGGACCGCGAGACGAGTGGGGAATTGACGTAAAAATAGGGGTTGTGCGTTGTGGCTCCAATAAATCGAACGGTCGCCTTCTCAATATGCGGGAGCAGGACATCCTGCTGCGCCTTGTTGAAACGATGGATTTCATCAATGAATAAAACAGTCGTTTGACCTCGCAGATCGCGGTAGGTTCGGGCCTCGTCGATCTTGCTGCGGATCTCGGCGACGTTGGATTCGACGCCGTTGAGGGCCTCGAAGCGGGAGCCGGTGGTGCGGGCGATGACGCTGGCCAGCGTGGTCTTTCCGGTGCCCGGCGGGCCGTAGAAGATGAGCGAGGTGAAGCGGTCCGACTCGATCGCCCGACGCAGCAGTTTTCCCTCGCCCAGGATGTGATCCTGCCCCGCGATCTCGTCGAGCGAACGCGGTCTCATGCGGGCGGCCAGGGGCTCGTCCGGCGCCGGTTCGCGCGGCTTGGGTGGTTCGGAGTTTTCGGCGAAGAGATCAGCCACGGGACGAATTGAAGATTGGGGATTGCCGGATGACGATTTCGGAATTGGGATTTCGGCCATGGAGAGTCTCAAGGGCCTGCTGGAGAACAACCAACGCTGGGCGGCCGAGAGGGTGGCCGAGGACCCCGAGTTCTTTTCGCGTCTGGCGAACCAGCAGACACCCGAATACCTGTGGATCGGATGCTCGGACAGCCGCGTGCCGGCCAACCAGATCACCGGCCTGGCGCCGGGCGAGGTGTTCGTCCACCGCAACGTGGCGAATGTCGTCGTGCAGACCGACTTCAACCTGCTCTCGGTGCTCCAGTTCGCGGTCGACGTCCTGAAGGTGAAGCACGTGATCGTCTGCGGGCACTACGGCTGCGGCGGCGTGAAGGCGGCCCTGGAGAAGGGTCGGCACGGGATCATCGACAACTGGCTGCGCCACATCCAGAACATCGCCCAGCGCCATCAGGCCGAACTGGAGGGCCTGGATCCCGAGGAGGCGGTGAACCGCCTGTGCGAGTTCAACGTGATGGGCAATGCCGAGAACGTCGCCCGGACGACGATCGTCCAGGATGCCTGGGACCGCGGGCAGCCGCTCGACATCCATAGCTGGATCTACCGTCTCGACACCGGCCTCATTTCGCCGGTCGGCCAGGCCATCCGCGGGCCGGAGTAGAGGCGTGGCCCGGTTTTCCCGGTTGATTCCGGCCGGGGCGGGGGTAGGATCCCGGTCCACCCAGCAAACGGGGGCGTTCTGGTTTCGACGGGATGTTCGACGCGCTGGCTGCACGTGGAGGTTGGTCGGTTGGCCTCCTAAAAAGCCGTCCAAAACAAATAATTGCAGACTCTAACGAGCTCGCACTTGCTGCTTAATTGACAGCAACGCCCGAACCCTGATGCCTGTTAAGGGGGAAGGCGACCAACCAACAGGCTGGCCACCGGATCGGGGTTCCGGGTCCGGTGGCGAGACTCAACAGGATCCTAGGTTGGGGGACGCGGCCGGCGGGCCGATCCCATCCGAAACCACCGAACGCCGGCTAAACGTGTAGATGCCAGTGCTGAAGGCGTTTCGGACAGGGGTTCGACTCCCCTCGCCTCCACCAATCTTCGCACCCGAGGGGAGCGATCGAACTTGAAGATTTTGCCATTCCGAAGCTTCAGCGGAGGCAGGCTGGTTGATGTCACTCGAATCTGGTCCGGAAAGCCCGCATTCTTCGTGAGAGGGATGGTGACTCTGGGCGGTCGACGACCGGGCAAGATTCGCGATACTCGCCCCCGTAATCACCAGTCCATGAACCCTCGTCTGCTCTTCATTCTCGTCTGTCTTCCGCTCTCCTCCTGCCAACGCGATGCCGCCGGAGAGGAGGAGGCGACCATCGTTGACGAAACGCCGGTCGCAACGCCGGACCCGACGGCCAACCAGCAGTTCGCTTCGGTGATCGAAGACATCAATTCCAAGTGTCCCGAGGAGTATCCGGAGATCGTCACTCCTCTTCCCGAGGCCAGGAACTTTGACAGCATCGGCAACGATGAGCTGATGAAGATGCTCGAAAGCTGGAACCCCGCCCTGCGCTCGCAGGCGGCCAGGGCGCTTTCCCTACGGGGCCCCGAGGTCATGGATGTTCTCAGGCAGGGCACCGGTTCGGACAACTGGATGGTCCGTGCCGGCTCGGCCACCGCTCTCGCCAGCATCCTCCAAAAGGAACTTCAAAGCGCCAAGCGGGAGGAGCAGGAGGCGCTCAAGGAGAAACACGGCGACATTGTTGCGGTCTTCGTCCGCCTGGCGACCGATGAACGCCGTGAGGTCCGGGGTGCGGCGCTCAAGGGGCTCGAAATTGTCGCCCCTCAAACTCCCGAGGCCTTGAGGGCCATGCTGACGCTGATCAACGACTCGGACGATTTCATCGCTCAGTCGGCAATGATCACTCTCTCCAAGCGCTTCGGTCTGGACCCACTCGATATCGAGGAGGTGATCCCGCAGCTCAAGGACGCCCTCGACGGGGAGTTGCCGCGTGGCCGGGGCAGCATCGTCACCGTCGTCGAGCGCCTGAAGCCCGAGATCCAGCGGAAGTTTGTTCCCGACCTGCTGGCCCACCTCGATTGGCAGCCGCGGCGCGACACGATGTTCGCCGCGGGAGGCCAGGACTCGGCGGTCAAGATACTCGCCAAACTTCAGGAACCGCAGCTCATCGAGCGCCTGCCCAGGCTGATGATCAAGGACCGCGGTCCCGGATTCGACGTCTGCCTCGATGCGGCGAAGTCCTACGGCAAGGACGCCAAGGTCATCGGGCCGGAACTCAAGGCCATCCTTGACGACATCGAGACCAACGGCAAAGAGGCGAAGATCCAGCCACCCCAGAAGACCGCCGAGGCGAGCCTTCGCAAGCTGCGGGAAACCATCGAATACCTCGAGAGCTTGTGATCATTCCACCCCTCTACCCCTTTCACGTGATGAAACGTCTTACGTTCCCCGCACTGCTTGCCGTCCTTTGCCTGCCAACCACCCATGGTCAGGACCGGGACATCGCGAAAGTGTCGAAGTATGCGACCCCTGTTCCCTACGCGGGCAGCCGCATCTGGCACATCACCCAGAACCTTGGTCCGACCGGTGCCCGCGGCTGGCTCCTCGGCAAGGACGGCCATTCCAACGACAGCCGCGAGATTCTCATCAAGAGCGTTGAGCCGGGTTCTCCGGCCGATGGCATTCTCCAGCCCTACGACGTCATCACCGGCGCCGCCGTGCCGCCCGAGACGCCGGCATCCGGCTGGAAGACCGCGCCCGAAGTGAAGCCCTTCGATTCCGACGCCCGCCTCAGCATGGGCCGGGCCGTGACCTGGGCCGAAAGCGATGCCGGGAAGGGCGAGCTCAAGCTGCTTCGCAGCCGTAATGGCGAGCCGGCCGAGATCGTCACCATCAAGCTGCCGGTCATGGGCACCTACGCCGATGCCATGCCGATGGAGTGTCCCAAGTCGCGGGCCATCGTTGATGGAGCGGCCCGCTTCCTCGCCGCCAACATGCCGGCGGGCGGCTTCACCGAAGGGGTGGGCGACCCGCACAACGCCGGCTTCCTGCTCGCCACCCACGAGCCGGAATATCTCGACCACGTCCGCCGCTCCGCCATCCGCATGAGCGAGCTTCACACCATCAGCGACGCGGGTCATGAAACGTGGCGTTGGGGCAACACCAACACCTTCCTTTGCGAGTATTACCTCGCCACCGGCGATGCACGTGTCCTGCCGACCATCCGCGAGTACTGCCAGCGCCTGCAGGACGGACAGTGCAATCCCGGCACCTGGGGCCATCGAGTCGTGCCCAACTTCATCCCGCCCGGCTACGGTTCGGTGAACTCCACCGGCATCATCTGCTTCTACTCGCTCGTGCTTGCCAACCAGTGCGGTGTCCACAACGCCGATCAGGCCATCGAGCGAAGCATCGGCTTCTACGGCGGCTATGCCGGACGCGGCGCCATTCCTTACGGCGACCACGAGCCGGTCTACGACAGCACCACGAACGGAGGAAAGAGCGGTACTGCTGCGTTGGCCTTCCACCTCCTCGGCGCCAAGCCCGCCGCGCAGTGGTTCGCCCGCCTGAGCGCGAGTTCCAATCTGGTGAATTTCGAGGGTGGTCACAGCGGCAACTATTTCAACCAGACATGGACTCCGCTGGGCGTGCAGGTCGCCGGCGACGAGAACTACATCGAATTCTGGAAGCGGTTCCATTGGTACCGCGACCTTGCGCGGCGACGTGACGGTTCCTTCATTGCGCAGCCGTGGCCCCACGGGCGTGAAGGCGACCTCGGAACCGGCAACTACGTCAACAAGGGCCCGATGTGGAGCACCGGCAGCTACGCCCTCAGCTATCTCGCCGGCAGCGAGCGCCTCGCCATGCTCGGACGGGTCGACAGCGTGTTTGCTGAAAGCGTTCCGGGCGAACTTGATGAGGCTCTTCGTCATTTTCGAGCCAAGGAATTCGACAAGGCCGCCGGACTGGCTGCCGATCTCGAAGGTTCGTCCAACGGGCGCGTCGCCACGCTCGCCGCGCAACTCCAAGGCGTGGCCAGACGCAACCTTGCAAGCATCGACCTGACCCTTGCCGACATGGCCCGCAACCTCGAAATCGGCGACCTTTATCTGGTGAAGCATCAGTTGCTTGGCATCGAGTCGCTGCTCGACCCCGCCGACGAGCGCCTCAAGCCCTTCCGCTCCGCCGTAGAGGACCCGGATGCCGAAAAGATCCTCCAGGCCGGAGCCCAGTACGATCGTGGACTCCGGGGGATCAGCATGACCGGCGAAAGAGGCTTTCAAACCGTCCTTCCGGACGTCAGCGGCAACGGCCGGCGTTTCCTCCAGCCGCTCGCCCGTCATCCTGACGGTCCATACGGCAAACTCGCAGCGGCCCGACTCGAGGCCCATCCCGACCTGGCCCGAGGAGCCGGGCAGGCCCTCATCGAGCTCAAGGCCAAGCCTGCGGAGGCCACCGTCGAGAATCTCAAACTTGGCGGAGAGTTCGTCGTCGAGGACCCCGCAACGATCGGCGATCTCTATTTCAGCTACACGATGGGCAAGAAGTTGAAAGTGCTGCTCAACAATACCCCCATCCTCGACTTCACCGTTGACCGCCCGGACGCCCGCCCGGTCAACATCCTGCTGAAGTCCGTCACCGCGGAACTGCTCGAGGACGGCAGGAACGTGCTCTCCATCGAGGTCACTCCGGGCGGCCCGGGTTTCCAGGCCGCTCTGAAGAAAGGCAGATGAATCGCACGCTCATATCGGGGGGTGAAGTGGATATCGACAACAACTTGACAGAGTCCACTGCCCTGCAAAGGTCGCGGGCGTGAGGGGCCCGGCTGATCTTTTGCGTGACCACGGCGTGGCCGTGACGGCCCAGAGGCTGGCGGTGATGCGGGCGGTTTCGAGCTGTCCCCACACGACCGCGGACGCGATCGCGGAGCGGGTACGCAGTGAAATCGGCACGATTTCCCGCCAGGCCGTTTACAATGTCCTCTCGCTCCTGTCTGAGAAAGGACTCGTCAGGCGCATCCAGCCGTCAGGCCAGGCCGCGCTTTACGAGGACCGCGTGGGGGACAACCACCATCACCTCGTCTGCCGATCCTGCGGCATGACGGTCGACGTCGACTGCGCGATCGGCGACACGCCGTGCCTCAGCGCGGCCCACGACCATGGCTTCAAGATCGACGAGGCCGAGGTGGTTTACTGGGGCACCTGTCCCGACTGCCGGTGAGACTGACGCTTTTCCATCAACCCCAACACGAACGCATACAACCATGTCAGAAGAATCGAAATGTCCCTTCGGCCACGGCGCCGCATCCGCAACCGCCGGTGGCGGCACCACCAACGAGGACTGGTGGCCGAACCGCCTGAAGGTCGAGTTGCTCAACCAGCATTCGTCGAAGTCCGATCCGATGGGCGGCGGCTTCGACTACGCGAAGGAATTCAAGAGCCTAGACCTCGCCGCGGTGAAGAAGGATCTCGCCGACCTGATGACCGACTCGCAGGACTGGTGGCCGGCTGACTTCGGCCACTACGGTCCGCTCTTCATCCGCATGGCCTGGCACAGCGCCGGAACCTATCGCACCGGTGACGGTCGCGGGGGGGGCGGACGCGGTCAGCAGCGCTTCGCGCCGCTCAACAGTTGGCCGGACAACGTGAGCCTCGACAAGGCCCGCCGCCTGCTGTGGCCGATCAAGCAGAAGTACGGGCGCAAGATTTCGTGGGCCGACCTGATGATCCTGGCCGGCAACGTCGCGCTTGAGACGATGGGCTTCAAGACCTTCGGTTTCGCCGGTGGCCGCGAGGACACCTGGGAGCCGGACCAAGACGTTTACTGGGGTCGCGAAACGACCTGGCTCGGTGGCGACGTCCGTTACGCCCAGGGCTCCGAGGGCGTCGAAAAGGAAGGCGTGATGTCCGGCGACGATCATGACGACGGCTCGACCCACAGCCGCAATCTGGAGAACCCGCTGGCGGCGGTGCAGATGGGGTTGATCTATGTGAATCCCGAAGGCCCCGACGGCAATCCCGACCCGGTGAAGGCGGCCCACGACATCCGCGACACTTTCGGGCGGATGGCGATGAACGACGAGGAAACCGTCGCGCTCATCGCCGGCGGGCACAGCTTCGGCAAGACCCACGGGGCGGGTCCGGCGGATCACGTCGGCCCGGACGCGGAGGCCGCTCCGATCGAGGAGCAGGGCTTCGGCTGGAAGAGCAGCTACGGTTCCGGCAAGGGCGGCGACACGATCACCAGCGGGCTGGAAGTCACCTGGACCCAGACGCCGACGCAGTGGAGCAACCTTTTCTTCGAGAACCTCTTCAAGTACGAATGGGAACTCGAGAAGAGCCCGGCGGGCGCGCACCAGTGGGTGGCCAAGGAGGCGGAGGCCGACGTGCCGGACGCGCACGATCCGTCGAAGATGCGCAAGCCGACCATGCTCACCACCGACCTGTCGCTGCGCTTCGATCCCGAGTATGAGAAGATCTCGCGCCGGTTCCTCGAGAATCCCGACGAGTTCGCCGATGCGTTCGCGCGGGCGTGGTTCAAGCTGACTCACCGCGACATGGGGCCGAAGGCGCGCTACCTTGGTCCGGAAGTGCCGGACGAGGACCTCATCTGGCAGGATCCGCTTCCCGCGGTGGATCATCCGCTGATCGACGAGCAGGACGTGGACGCGCTGAAGGCCAAGGTGCTCGATTCCGGCTTGTCCGTCTCCCAACTCGTTTCCGTCGCGTGGGCCTCTGCATCGACCTTCCGCGGATCCGACAAGCGGGGCGGCGCCAATGGCGCCCGCATCCGCCTTGCCCCGCAGAAGGATTGGGAGGTGAACCAGCCCTCGCAGCTCGCCCGCGTGCTGGAGGTGCTCGAAGCGATCCAGAGCGAGTTCAACTCGTCGGCATCCGGCGGCAAGAAGGTTTCGCTGGCCGACCTGATCGTGCTGGCCGGCGGTGCCGCGGTGGAAAAGGCCGCGAAGGATGCTGGCCACCAAGTCACCGTGCCCTTCACGCCGGGGCGCACGGACGCCAGCGCCGAGCAGACCGACGCCGAGTCCTTCGAGGTGCTCGAGCCGATCGCCGACGGCTTCCGCAATTATCTGAAAGGTGCCTATTCCGTGCCGGCGGAGGCGCTGTTGATCGACAAGGCTCAGCTCCTGACACTCACGGCTCCGGAAATGACGGTGCTGATCGGCGGGATGCGGGCGCTGGGTGCCAACTTCGGCGGCGAGAAATACGGCGTGTTCACCGAGCGCCCGGGGCAGTTGACCAACGACTTCTTCGTGAACCTGCTCGACATGGGCACCGAATGGAAGCCGGTCTCGCCCTGCGGCAACGCGTTTGCCGGAGTCGATCGCAAGACCGGCCAGCCGAAGTGGAGCGCGACGCGCGTCGACCTCGTCTTCGGCTCGAACTCGATCCTGCGCGCGCTGGCCGAGGTTTACGCCTGCGGTGACAGTGAGGCGAAGTTCGTTTCGGACTTCGTCGCGGCCTGGGTGAAGGTGATGGAGCTTGATCGCTTCGACCTGCATCGCTGAGCGGTAGGAATCCAGACATGCCCCCGATGCCGTGATTGTCCGCGGTGTCGGGGGCTTTTCCGCCCGGTGGATGGACCTCCTGAAGGAGGGACTACGTACGCCACTGGCGCGCCGGTTCGGTAAGTAGTTCCTCCTTCAGGAGGTCGGATTTCAGCGGGGTGATTCCGAAGCCGGGGTGAGTTCGGCATTTACGCGCATGATCGTGCGGCTAGCGTGAACCCGACCTCTGACGATGGATCGAGCCGAAGCGAGACTGGACACCCTGCAGGCGATCGAGCTGGCCGAAGGCGTGGAAGTACGCCTGCGCATTGCGGGGCCGCTGCTCAGGGGCGGGGCGCTGGCGCTGGACCTGGTGATCCAGTGGGCCGTGATCCTGGTGGCCTCTTTCGTCCTGATCCTGACCGGGGTGGTGGTCGGCGGGGAAACCTCGGCCGGGTTGATCAGCCTGATGTGGTTTTTCATCTGGTGGTGGTATCCGGTGTTCTTCGAGGCGGGGAAGTGGGGGGCGACGCCGGGCAAGAGGATCGTCGGGCTGCGGGTGGTGCAGACTTCCGGATCACCGATCAGCTTCGGCCAGGCGGTGCTGCGGAATTTCCTGCGATATGCCGACGGCATGCCGTTCATCGGATTCGGTTTTGCGGGTCTGCCCACCTTCGGTTTCGCCCTAGCCACGATCGTGGCGACGCGGCGGTTCCAGCGCCTCGGCGACCTGGCGGCGAGGACCGTGGTGGTCTACGACAAGCTGGCGCCGGAGCCCGAGGTGCCGGCCCCGCCGCCGATCCAGTCGGTGGCGCCCGCGGTTCCGCTCAGGCCGGAGGAAGTCCGTGCGCTGGGGGCGTTTCGCGACCGGGCGGGTCTGTGGTCGGAAGGTCGCCGCGAGGAGATCGCCGATCACGCGCGGGAACTGAGCGGCAGCCGCGGTCCGGCGGGGGTCTCGCGGCTGATGTCGATGGCCCACTGGCTGCAGGATCGGAACCGGAGATGAAGGAGGGGGGATTCGAAGAGCGGCGGAAGCAGGCGTGGGACGACTACGAGCGTCTCGTGACCGGCCTTGAGAAGGGCAAGCCGGAGCCCGGCCTGGTGGAACTGCCGCGGCGCTTCCGCGAGGTGTGCTCGGACCTCGCGCTCGCCAGCCACCGGATGTACCGCGGCCAGATGATCGAGCGGCTGAACGGGCTCGTCATCCGCGGCTACAAGCAGCTCTACCGCAGCCGGCGCAAGGGGACGGAGTCGTTCGTCCGCTTCATCGTGGCGGATTTCCCCGCGGCGGTGCGGCGGGAATGGCGGCTCTTCTGGCTGTGCAGCGCGCTGTTCTGGGTGCCGTTCTTCGCGATGATGGCGATGGCGTGGGTCGATCTCGACTGGGTCCAGTCCATCCTCGGCCCGCACGGGATGGCCGGTCTCGAGGCGATGTATGGCGGCGAGGAGGAGCAGATCGCCCACCTGCGCGAGGAGTTCGGTTCGAACTTCATGATGTTCGGCCACTACATCCAGAACAACGTCAGCATCGACTTCCGGATCTTCGCCGGCGGGATCGTTGCCGGCCTCGGCACCATCTTCTTCCTCGTCTACAACGGTCTCGCGATCGGGGCCTCGGCCGGCTACGTGAACTACGCCTGCAATCCCCAGTCGTTCTGGACCTTCGTCGCCGGACATTCGTCGTTCGAACTGATCGGCATGACGGTCGCCGGGGTGGCCGGCATGCGACTCGGACTGGCGGTCCTGAAGCCCGGCAGGATGACGCGCGGCAAGGCCATCGCCGCGTCGGCGAAGAAGGCGCTGCCGCTGATCCTCGGAGCCGCGGGAATGACCGTGCTCGCCGCCTTCGTCGAGGGCTTCTGGTCGGCGCAGCGGATGCCGGCGGAGATCAAGTACTTCGTGGGCATCACCTTCTGGGTGCTGCACGTCGGCTACTTCATGCTTCTGGGAAGGGGGGTGCGTGAAGCTTGAGGCGGTCACCGCCGAACTGCGGCCACGCAGCGACTGGGAGGCCGTCGACCTCGGCCTCGCGCTGGTGCGCCGCGACTTCTGGAGGTTGAGCGGCGCGTGGTGGCTGGGGATGCTGCCGGTGCTGCTGGCGGTGCCGTTCCTGTGGCGGCACCCGCTCTGGCTCGGGCTGCTTTTCTGGTGGTGGGTGCCGGTCGCCTCGAGGCTTGCCCTGTTCAAGCTCAGCCGGATCCTGTTCGGCGACCAGCCCGGCTGGCGGGAGCTGTGGCGCGAGTTTCCGCGGTCCGTCGGCCGACGGTTCTTCTTCCGTCTCGTGTGGGCGCGGTTCTCGCCGTGGCGTCCGCTGACGATGCCCGTCGAGGACCTCGAGGGTCTCCGCGGGAAGGACTACGCGAACCGCTGCCGGATTCTCATGCGGCGCGGCGATTCCAGCGTGATCATGCTGGCCATGTGGCGCTTCTTCCTGACCTTGTGGTTGGCGCTGACCCTGTTCTGCACCGGCATGCTCTTCGTCCCGGGAAACGCCTCCACCGAATGGTGGCAGGTGATCGGGGTCTGGTGGGAGGGCGAGGGGATGGATCCGCCGGTCGGGCTCGCCGCCGCCCTGCAGGTGTCGATGTTCCTGTCGATCTGGCTGGTGGACCTGTTCTCGACCGGCTGCGGTTTCGGAATCTACGTGAACCATCGTACGTGGATCGAGGGCTGGGATGTCGAGCTGGCCTTCCGACGCCTGGGCAACCGACTTGCCGGAATCGTCGGCGCGGTGGTGCTCGGGTTGCTGCTCGTTTCAGCCGGTGGCGTGCGGGCCGCCGATTCCGGGGATCCGCAGCAGGTGGTCGAGCAGGTGCTGGAGGATCCGGATTTCGAGGTACACTCGGAGACCTACAAGCGGTGGACCGGATGGGATTGGAACTGGAATTTCGGCGGAGGAGGCGGCGGTTTCATGGAGGTGCTCGCGGTGCTGATGAAGATCGCGTTCTTCGGGGGGCTGGCGGCCTTGCTGGTCTGGCTGCTGTATCGCTACCGGCATCTTTTCCAGGGAAGGGGGGGCAGCCGCGTGCCGAAGCAGGCGGCCTCCGCACGGGTGGTGATGGGCATGGAGGTGACTCCGGAAAGCCTGCCCGACGACGTGGCGGCGAGCGCCCTGCGGGCGTGGCGTGAAGGCCGCCACCACGAAGCGCTCAGCCTGCTCTACCGTGGGTCGATCGCGTGGATGATCCGCCACGGCGGCATCGAGATCGCTGAGTCCGACACCGAGAACGACTGCCTCGGCCGGGTGCGGCGGGGCGGGGCGGGGCACGTCGATTATTTCTCGGAGCTGACCGAGGAATGGGTGCGTCTGGCGTACGCGCGCCGGATGCCGGACGAGGGCAAGGTCGAGGCCTTGTGCGGCCGCTGGCCGTTCGTGGAAAGGAGGGCATCGTGAGGTGGTTGGCCGGCCTGCTCGCGCTGGCTTTCGCGGCGTGCGACTACGTGGAGGAGACACGCGAGATCGGCCACAAGGGCAAGGCGAGGGTGAACCCGTATCTGGCGGCCGAGCGGTTGCTCGGGAAATTCGATCACGAAATCGTCAACGAGCCGGGCTGGCCGGACTTCGACGGCGACCTCGCGATGGTGCTGATGCCGGTGTCCGTCCTCGAAGCGGAGGGATACGTGAAGGATCTCGAGGAGTGGACCCAGTGGGGCGGTCACTCGGTGATCTTCCTCGAGCGCGGCGAGACGTTCATCAACGACTGGAGCAAGATGCCGGTCTGGAACGAGTTGGGCGAAGACGAGTCCGTCCCCGCCTTCGAGGAATGGCTGGGACGTGCCGGTCTTTCGATCGGGAGCGGGGAGGCGGAGGACGGCTCGAAGACCGGCTCCGAAACGGTGCAGCTCGACGGGGCGGAGTACGAGATCTGGATGGAATCGAACCGGGTGATCGGCAGCGGGGACGGGGAGGCGCCGCTGGTTTCGGTGCCGTATGGCGAGGGACGGTTGACGGTGGTGGTCGATGCCCGGCCGTTCCGCAACCGCTACATCGGCGACCACGATCATGCGACGCTGCTGGTGCGGCTGGCCGACCTGTCGCCGTGCTACGGCTCGGTGAGCTTCATCCGGAACGCCTCGCTTTCCTTCTGGGCGCTGGTCTGGGAAAGGGCGTGGGCGTTCCTCGTCGGGCTGCTGGTGCTCGTCGGCTTCTGGCTGTGGAAGAACCTGCCGCGGTTCGGTCCGCTGGACTCGGCCGAGGCGGGGGGGACGCTGAGGGCCTATGACCATCACCTTGAGGCGCTCGGCGACTTCCACTGGCGTCTCGATCGCGGCGAGGGACTGCTCCGCCCGCTCCGCGAATCGCTGCTCGAGCGGGCGCACCGCCTGGCGCTTTCCTCCGGTCGTCCCGATGCCGACATTTTCCAGCTCATCGCCGATCGTGCCGGTCTGTCCCGGGAGCGCGCCGAGCGGGCGATGACCCACGAGCGCGCGCGGGACGCCGGCAGCTTCACCCGTCTTGTCGCCGACCTTCAGACACTTCACTTATCCATTCCATGAACGAAGAACCGTCCCATGAATCCACCCCGCCCGTCACCGAAGCGGCCCCGGCCATGTCGCGCGCGAGCCAGGCCGCTCACGCGATGCGCGAGCAGATCGGTCGCGCGGTCCTGGGCCAGACCGAGGTGATCAGCCAGGTGCTCGCGGCGCTGCTGGCGGGCGGGCACGTCCTGCTGGAAGGCAAGCCGGGTCTCGGCAAGACGCAGCTCGTGCTGGCGATGGCGAAGAGCTTCTCCGGCGGCTTCGGGCGGATCCAGTTCACGCCGGACCTGATGCCCTCCGATGTCACCGGTTTCCGCCTCTTCGACATGAAGAGCCAGACCTTCCAGCTCCGCCGCGGCCCGGTTTTCACCAACCTGCTGCTGGCCGACGAAATCAACCGGGCGCCCGCCAAGACGCAGTCGGCGCTGCTCGAGGTGATGCAGGAGCGCCAGGTCACGATCGACGGCGAGTCGATGCCGCTGAGTCCGCCGTTCATGACGCTGGCGACGCAGAACCCGATCGAGCACGAGGGGACCTATCCGCTGCCGGAGGCGCAGCTCGACCGGTTCGTGATGAAGGTGCTGCTCGACTACCCTGAAACGACCGCCGAGTCCGAGATCGTCACGCGCTCGGCGGCCGAGGTTCCCGGCGAGAGCCCGGTGGCGGCGGTCGAGGCCGTGGCGACGCCGGAGGACATCGTGGCCGCGCAGGCGGAAACCGCCGCGGTGACGGTGGTGCCGGAGGTGGTCGACTATGCGGTGTCGATCGTCAAGGCGACCCGCGAGTCGAAGGCCGTCGCGCTGGGGGCGGGGACGCGGGGCGCGATCGCGTTGGTGCGGATCGGCAAGGCGATCGCCGTGCTCCACGGGCGGGACTACGTCACGCCCGACGACGTCAAGGCGGCGTCGCTGCCGGTGCTCCGCCACCGGGTGCAACTGGCGCCCGAGGTGGCGATCGGCGGGCAGGACATCGACGACATCCTTCGCGGCCTGGTGGACTCCGTGGCCGCACCAAGGCAGTGACCCCGACCCGCCGAGTGCTGTATCTGGTGGCCCTCTGGGTCGCCATCGGTCTGGCCATCTCGATCTGGCCCGACGGGTCGATCGCGTGGTGGCTGGTCGCCGCGGTGCTGTTGCTTTTCCTGCTGCTCGACGGGGTGGCGCTGCGTTTTTCGCAGTCACCGGTGATCGAGCGCGACCTTCCGGACCGCTTCGCCCTCGGCGAGGCGGGAGAGGTGAGGCTCGAGGTTTCCAACGGCGGCTCCAAGACGCTGGAGATCGAACTCTTCGACGGCATCCCGGAGGGTGCGGAGGCGGGGGCGATGCCGTGGCGGGGACGGGTGGCGGCCGGTGGCCGGGCGCGGGTGTATCATCCGGTGCGATTGCTGGAGCGCGGCATCGCCCGATTCCGGCCGGTTCATTTCCGGGTCCGCTCGCCGCTGGGCCTGTGGTGGCGGCGCGGAACCTGCGGGGAGCCGGGCGAGGTGAAGGTCTATCCGGACTACGAACCGGTGGTGCGTTTCGCGCTGCTGGCGATGCAGGCGCGGCAGGAGCAGATGGGAATCGTGCGTCGATCGGTGGCGGGCAGCAGCCGGGATTTCCACCAACTCCGCGAGTACCGCGAGGGCGATCCGCTGTCGCAGATCGACTGGAAGGCGACGTCGCGGCGGCTGTCCCTGATCAGCCGCGAGTTCCAGGAGCAGCGCAACCAGACGATCATCTTCCTCACCGACACGGGTCGCCGGATGCGGGCGATGGACGGGGAACTGCCGCAGTTCGACCACTGCCTGAACGCCATGCTCCTGCTTTCCTATGTCGCGCTGCGTCAGGGCGACCAGGTCGGCGTGCAGTCGTTCGGGGGCAGCGACCGCTGGCTGCCGCCGGTGAAGGGGGCGCACTCGATGGCGGTGCTGCTGAACCACCTGTTCGACTACCAGACGACCACCGAGCCGAGCGACTTTTCCGCCGGAGCCGAGCGGCTGCAGGTCAGGCAGCGTCGGCGAGCGTTGGTGGTGCTGCTGACCAACCTCCGCGGAGAGGATGCGCCCGAGGTGCTGCCCGCGCTGAAGATCCTCGCGTCGAGGCACCTCGTCATGCTGGCCAGCCTGCGCGAGCAGACCGTCGAGGCCGCCCGGACCAATCCGGTTGAGGGCTTCCGCGAGGCGCTGCGTTTTTCCGCGGCCGAGCGCTACGACTCCGAGCGCGAGGAGGTGCTGGCGAACCTGCGCGGACACGGGGTGCTGACCCTCGACGCGCCGGCGCAGGAGCTTCCGGTGGCCCTGGCCAACCGCTACCTCGACATCAAGGCGGCGGGGCGGCTGTAGGGAAAAAGGACGACTCTCCCTCATGCTCCGCGATGGCGTAATACCCCGAACGGGGGAGATGTGAGAGGCTCCGAGTGCTGTGATTACCCTCATGGGCGATCCGCACGGGCGCCGGAACTCTCCCCCTCCGGCGCCCGCGCTTTTTCCGGGACGGGAGATGGGCCGTGATCGCGTAATGTTGGATGGTCCGGTCCGGTGGCATGCTCGCGGGCGTAAGGGATAGCACTGCCCCCGCAAAGGGCCCACGGACGCCGGATGTTTCCCCCTTCGGCGTCCGTGGACAATCCCTTGCAGGACAAGCGCGGAGCGGGGAGTGCGGAGTGATCGCGGGGACGGCGGCGCCGAAAAAAAGGACGCGGGAAAATCAGACCAATCCCTTGCGCAAGGCCTTGGAGACGGCCTCGGTCTGGGTGCAGACGTGCAGCTTCCGATAGACGCTGCGCAGGTGCATGTCGACGGTGTGCAGGGAGATGTCGAGCTGGTCGGCGATCTCCTTCTTGATGTGGCCCTTGACCAGGGCGCGCAGGACCTCCTCCTCGCGATTGGTGAGCGGTTCGGTCTCCTCGACCGGGCCGAGTTTGGCGAAGCCGTCGAGGATCATGCTGGCGATGGGGCCCGACAGGGTGGCGGAACCGTTCATCACCTCGCGGATGCCGTCGACAATGTCGTCGGGATCGGCGGTCTTGAGCAGGTAGCCCGAGGCGCCGTTGCAGATCGCCCGGTAGACGCGCTCGCGGTCGTCGAAGGAGGTGAGGATGACGATCTTCTGCTCCGGCGCGCGGGCGCGGACCTCGAGCAGGACCTGCAGGCCGTCCTTTCCGGGAAGCCCGAGGTCGAAGAGCATTAGGTCGGGAAGCTTCGAACCGAACTCGATCTCGGCGTTCAGTTCGTCCGGATGGGTGAAGACCTTCTCGCACTCCATGTCGTCCTCGCCGTCGATCAGGCGGCACATCTGCTTGGCGAACTGGGAGTGGTCCTCGAGGATCCAGATCCGGATCGATTTGGCTTCGTCGCTCATGAGGTCGCTTTTTGTGTGGTGAGGTTGCTCCGTTTCACCTCCAGACGCAAGCTCGTCCCCCGGCCTTGCTTTGAATTGACCTCCAGACGTCCCTGAAGCACCGCGGCGCGGTCGGCGAGCTTCCGCACGGCGGCGGGGCGGGCGTTCTCATCGACCGGCAGGCCGACGCCGTCGTCGCTGATCTCCATGACGAGGGCGTCGCGATGGTCGCGCACGTGAATGGTGACCCGGGTGGCCTGCGAGTGCTTGAGGATGTTGTGCAGGGCCTCCTTGTAGAAGAGGAAGAGGTGGCGCTTCGCGTCGAGGGTCATCTTGGACGCGGTGCGGTTGGAGCGGCAGACCAGCTCGTAGTCGATGTCGCGGAGCAGCCGCTGGGCGGAGTCGCGCATGCGCTGGACGAAGTCGCCGATGGTGTCCTGGCGGCGCTCGAGGAGCCATACGATGTCGCGCATGGCGAGGGAGCTTTCGCGGGCGATGACCTCCATCTCGTCGAGGTCCTCGGCGAGTTCGTCGGGGCCGTGGAGGCGTCGGAGGTCCTTCTTCGCCGAGCGGGCAATGAGCGAGATGCTGCCGAGGTTGCTCCCGATGTCGTCGTGGAGGTCGGAGGCGATGCGCTTGCGCAGGCTGTCGACCTGCTTGCGGGAGACCAGGCGGCGGCGTTCGACGAAGGCGACCGGGATCAGCAGGGTGAGGCCGATGGCGATCGAGGCGCCCCAGGTGGCGTTCAGCTCGGATTCGGTGGCCATGCTGTTGCGCAGCGGCACGAGTCCGTCGAGTTCCTCCTCGATGTCCCGGCGTTCGGCGAGCTGCCGCAGCCAGCCGCCGACCGAGAAGATCTGGAGCCCGTTGGCGTAGCCGTCGGTGAGGTTGCCGGAGCCTTCGGAAACCCCTCCGTCCCGGTGGATCTCCACCATGCTGTCGGCCGCCAGGTTGCGACCGTGGGACCAGACCTCGATCTCGGCGATCGGGAGCAGATGCTCGGGCCCGCCGTTGAGGGACGACTCGGCACGGATCGTGACGTAGCGGGCGGTTTCGCCGTCGGCGACGAAGGAGAGGGGAGTGCAGGTTTCGCCGCCCTTGTGACGCCACTCCTTCGCCGCGGGACCTTGGGCGGAGTCATTGGAAAGGCTGACGGTCAACTGCTGGGGCAGGGCGTAGATTCCTCCCAGCTCCGGCATCTGGAGGGGAAAGAGAACGACGCGGTTCACGGGGACCGGCTCCTCGAGGTCGATCCGCCACTCGGTGGTCGGCTCGTGGGGCGGCACGCTGAGGACCTGGCCCCGGGAGTTCGTCCATTCGCCGCCTTCCCAGATGCCGAGCGGCGAGCGACCGTCGATCGCGTAGCGCGGGTCCCAGCGGCCGCTTTCGTCGAGCGACCCGTGGGCGGAGACCTCGGCATTGAACGAGACCGGCTGGCCACCGGAGATGACCACCATTTCGGAAATCGTCGCGAGCGACCGCAGCCCGCGGTGGTGACCGAGAAGGACCCGCAGGCGCACGTAGCGGGCATCGATGTCGCGGGCGAGGATCCGGACCGGATAGCCGTCCTGCTGTTCGTGGATCTTGCCCCGCGTCTCGTAAATCAGGCGGGCGTCGGAGAAGTCCGGTTCTAGCGCCGCCTCGACCTGCAGGCGCATCGGGAAGAAGGTCCGCGACTCGCCGTTGAGCACCTGCGCGGGGATGAGGAAAATGTCGTCGAGCGGGTAGATGTCACCGAGGTCGAGGGTCAGGCTCGGCGGGGAATTGCCGTCGGTCTGGACCGCACGCCAGCCGAAATCCTCGTTGAGCGGCTTCGGCGAGTAGACCGCGAGACTGCGGAGCCGGTTTTCAAGCCATCCGAGACGGTCCTCGACCTCGACCAGGGAGGGGTTGATGAGCCGGGCGACCCGGCCGATCGGATTCGAAGAGGTGGCCTCCGTCGCCATCGCGGGAAAGGGCGAAACGCCGGCCAAGGCAAGGGTCAGAGCCGCGCAGCGAGGGTGAATCGCATACAGAAAGTTCATTGAAAAAGGGGAAACAGCGGCGATTGTTTAACATTTTCAAAATTTCTTTCCAAGTTTTTATTGAACGTTTTAGGATTTTTATGGTCGTGACCTCAGGATGAGGCCGTCTTGACCAGCAGGCCCCGGTTTCGGGCGACGCCCAGCATCCGGGAAAACAGCGCTCCGGCGGCAACGAGGAAGGCGAGATTGAGTCCGGAGGCGATCAGCAGGCGGGAGGGCTCGGGACCGTTGCCGGCGAGGACTCCGCGCATGCCTTCGAAGATGTGGGCGGGAGGCATGGCCTGGCTGACGACCCGCATCCAGCCGGGGAGCACCGAGAGGTCGTAGAACACGCAGGCGAAGGGCTGGATCATGAAGGGCAGGGCCCAGGCCAGCGACTCCGCGGCGTGGCCGAAGCGCAGGATGAGGGAGGTGGAGATGATGCCCAGCGACCAGCCGAAGACCAGCAGGTTGGCGTAGAAGGGGATCAGCAGCCATTCGAAGCTGAACAGGTTGAAGCGGTAGGCGAGGAAGGCGATGAGCGCCATGACCAGGGCGGTGACGAACACCCGCAGCAGGCCGACCGTGAAGCTGGCCGCGAGGTATTCCGACATCCGGATCGGAGCGGCGAAGATGTTGAGCAGGTTGCGGGTCCACACGTCCTCGAGGAAGGAGATCGCGACGCCCTGCTGCGAGCGGAACAGCGCGTCCCACAGGATGATGGCGCCGATCAGGAAGGTGATGAAGCGGTTGAAGCCTTCATCCCCGCCGCCGGCGTTCTGCTGGAGGAAGACGGTGACGAAACCCCAGACCAGGAGCTGGACGACGGGCCAGAAGAGCAGTTCCAGCGCTCGGACGGGATTGCGCGTGAAGAGCAGGATCTGGCGCCGCACGAGGGCGAGAATGATCGCGGGCCGGAGCATCGCGGGAAGTCCGCCGGAAAGGTGGAGGCTTGGCAAGGGCGCTCAGTTGCCGGTGTCGCCGGTGGACCGGTAGAGCGCCGACAGGCGGGCGGCCTCGCGCGTCCGCTCGTCCGCCTCGGGAAGGATCCGGTCCGGGACGCTCCGTTGCTCCGCGAGCTGTGAGGCGGCGGCGTCGATTTCACCGACCAGCGACTCGATGCGGTCGTCGAGCAGGGCGAGCACGGATGCCCGCTCGACGGCGGTGGCGGGATCGTCGGTCGGCGTCGTTCGGCGGAACGCCGCCCGCTCCCGCCGGCGGCCGGCGAGCCGGTTCGAGAGGGTGTCCACCTCGCGGGCCGTGGAGCGGAAGGCACCGATGCCGGCTTCCGCCTCGGCCCCGAGTTCGGCGGCGCGCAGGGCGAGCGATCTTGAATCGACGAGCAGCGAGGCGCGGTACCAGCGTCGCTGCTGGCGGAGGAGTTCGGCGCGTGCGTCCTTGTCGGCTTCGCGGAGCTTCTGCTCGATCCGCTCGCGGCGGGTCGCGATCGATGGCGGGTTGTTGTCAAGGACGCCGAGTTCCGCGCCATCCTCGATGCGATGGATGTGGATCCGCCCCTGGTAGTCGCCGGTGAAGACCTTTCCGCCGAGATGATCGATGGCCACCGCGGTGGGGATGTCGGGAAGGTCCTTGATCATGCGCAGGCTCCCGAAGTCCGGCTTCCAAAGGCGGACCGCACGCTCGCGCCCGGCCGTGGCGAAGCCTCCGTCAGGCGCCCAGGCAAAGGCGAGCACGCCCTCCTTGTGCGCATCGATCCGCTTCACTTCGCGGCCGCCGTTCATTTCCCAGAAGCGCACGGTTCCGTCCTCCGAGGCGGTGGCGAGCAGGTTCGCATCCGAGCGGAAGGCCGCGGCGGTGATGGCCGCCTGGTGGGCGCGCAGCGTGTGGAACTCCGCCCCGGTGAGCGCCTCCCAGACCCAGACGCCGCCGTTGCGGTCGCCGGTGGCGAGCAGGATGCCGTCGGGCGAGTAGTCGAGCGCGGTCACCCAGTCGGTGTGCTTCTTGATCGATGCCGCCTGCGAGCCGTCGGCGCTGCTCCATAGTTTGACCAGTTTCGACGGCGATCCGCTGGCCACCGCGGAGAGGTCCGGGCGGAGATCGGCGCTGAGGACCACGTCGAACTCGCGCGCGGCGGTGAGCACCCTTTCGCCGGTGACCAGGTCGAAGGTCGCGGTGAGGCCGGACTTTCCGGGGCGCCCGCCGCCGACGATGAGGTGGCGGCCGTCGGGCGTGATCGCCAGCGAGACGGGATCGCCCTCGGGAAAGGGAAGCACGCCCGCGAGTTCGTGACTGCGGGTGTCGAAAAGCAGGACCTGGCGCTGGGAAGTCACGGCCAGCAGCGGGGCGCGGGGCGAGGCGACCATCGACTGGATGGCGGACGGACGCTCGGCCACGACCGCCGGCTCGAGGACCACGTCCTGTGGCATCGGCGGAGGACCGGATGCGGAGTCCCCCGGACGATCCCGCAATGCGGTGTCGAACTTCGGCTTCGAAGGTTGGCGCGCCTTCGAACCGGGATTCTGCAGCAGCCCGCCGTCGATCCATGCGCGCAGCGTTTCGATCTGATCCTTTGGAATGGCGTCGCCCTCCGGCGGCATGAAGGGTTCCTGGCTGCGCATCACCACGCTGAGGAGCTTCGACGAGGGATCACCGGGCTCGACGATCCGGCCGCCGGAGCCTCCCTTCATCGTTCCCTGGTAGGTCGAGAGATCGAGCCCTCCCTTGGCCTTGTCGGGATTGTGGCAGTTCAGGCAGGACTGCTCGAAGATCGGCAGCACCTGCTCGTCGAAGGTCGTCTTGCCAGACGCGTCGGCGACAAGAAGCAGGAGAATGGGAGCGGGAACGCGGAGCACGGTGTGGAACCCCGACTCTACGCGGCGGCATGTCCGGTCTTGTCGTCGTAAAGGGAAAGCCCGCGCCGGTGGCGGCGCGGGCTTTCGAATCGAACCACGAACACAGGAAAAACGGTCAGCCCACCGGCACCTTCAGGCCGAGGGTGGCGGTCACCGTTCCGATCACCAGCGGAATGAGCGAGGTCGGATCGGTGTTGAGGATGCTGGCGAACTGGAAGTACGCCTTGTGGCCCTCGGTCGGGAAAAGAATCATCGGCACCGTGATCACCGCGGTGGTGAGCAGCACGGGCAGCATCGCGGCGATGATGATCGCCGCCTGGCGGCGGTTGTAGCGTCCGGCGATGATGGCACGGGTGCCATCGACGTAGCAGGATTTCAGGAACCCCGGAGTACGGCGCAGGAACACCATGGCATGTTCGGCCGCGACTTTGAAATGGCTCGATTTCGCGGATGGCGAAGATGAGCGGGCAGGTGCGTGGGACAGCATGCGGGAGAAATACACGCCATCGCGTAGTTTCACAATAAAAATTTCAAAAATATTGAACGTCCTGATCCCCGGATTGTCGCGATTGATGGGGGATTGATAAAATTCTCCCCGAGCCCCGCCTGTTCCGGTCGGGGTTGGGGGGGATGGCCAGATCCCGGGGCGATCCGGCAGGCTCAATCGCCGCTGTTGCCGAGCATCGCGACGAAGCGTTCGACGCCATCCGGACCGGCCTTGCGCTGGTAGTCCGCGGCCAGCGAAGCTTCGCCGAGGAACTCCATGTAGACCGCGGCCCGGGCCTGGGCGATCGGATCGTCGGGTGCCAGCCGGGCCACGAGCCGTGCCAGGAGGGCGTGGTCCTCCAAGGCCAGATCCTCCAGCGAGATGGCGACGATCTTGTCGTCCTCAAGCGACTGGAAGGCGAGGATGCCGCTGCCTTTCGCCTCCAGCAGACGCACCTTCGAACTGGTGATCGAGAGATCCATCGGCAACGGTTCGAGCTGTCCCTCGGTGCTGATGGCCGCGAGCGCCTGGAGCAGGGAGTTCTCGAGCACGCGCCGGTAGGCGGTCGACAGTCCGGACTCCTCCGGGGCCGTTTCGGCGGCGGCCTTCTCCGCGGTCAGGACCTCGTTGCGGCGGTCCCAGGGGATCAGTTTGAATTCCTTGACCGTGATGCCCTTGTTGTTGCTGTCGGGCTGGCGCTTGAAGCGGAGGACGTTGCGGCCGTTGTTGAGTTCGACGGCCACCGGCTCGGTCATGTCCCACAAGCCGACGGTGTGGGGCAGCGGCATCGCCACCGGCTCGTCGGAACCGTTGACCGTGACCTCGAAGCCCTGTTTCCAACTGGGGGTGGCGACCCGCGCGACGAGCGCATACCTGCCCTTGTCCCGCGACTGGAAGCTGTATTCGAACTCCGCATTGCTGCCGCGGCCGTAGTGGAGCTGTTTTCCGCCGAGGCTGCTGTCCATGAACTGGATGCCGCGGGTGGAGTCCGTCGCGGCCGCGGGAATCCGGATCACGTCGTCCTCGGCGCGGATCTTGCGGTCCTCGTCGGTGATCTCGACTTCGGCGATCTCGATCTTTTCCTTGGTGTCGCTCGCCTCGGCGATGTCTTCGCCGACCGCTTCGAGCGTCTTGGCGTCGGCGGCCTCGATCAGGGCGCGCTGGGTGTAGAGCGCCACGCCGTTCCAGAATTCCGGTTCGGTGCGTCCGCCGAAACCCCAGACCCGCTTTTCGCCGTGCAGGTCGGCGATCCATTGTGCGCGCTTTACCCGGAGATAGTGGGCACCGGTGGCGCGCGCCTGGGTGGTGGCCAGGAAATTGAGGTCGTCGCCGTAGACCGTCTTGGTCCAGCCCGCCCCCCAGCCGGCGCCGAGGCACACGACCCAACCGTCGGGCGTCCAGTGGGCCAGCGCGGCATGACCTTTCTGCGGCCGTGCCGTGGTGGGGATTCCGAAGGCGCGCAGGATGAAGCGACCGATGAAGGCGCGGCGACCGCAGATGCCGCCGTTCATGAGGATGTTCTGGAAGAACTGCAGCTCGTCCTTGTCGTCCTTCACGTCCTGCGAGCCGTAGGGGATGTCCGAGCGCACCAACGCGACATAGCGCCAGCCGTAGTTGTCGGTGGTGATGTGGTCGGGGCGGTAGGCGCGCAGCATCTCGCGACCCCATTCGCTGATCTCGTCGGGCTCCTCGCCGTCAACGACCATGCGCATGTCCCACACGGTCAGGTTGGCGAAGGCCGGGTCGAGCCGGTCGTTCAAGAAGGCCTTCTCGTACTGGAGGTAGCGTTTCACCGGATCGACCGTGGCGGGTGCGTCGGTGTCGGCGACCGCGTTGCGCTGCTGATGGGGCGAGGCGTGTTCGAGGCTGATCGCCAGCGCCAGGCGCTGCAGCGTGCCCTCGGTCGCCTTGTCGCTGGCTTCGCGGATGTCGTGGTAAATCTCCATCGCCCGGCCGTAGTTGCCGTCCCGGGCGCCGTCGGCCACGGCCATCTGGACCAGCAGGGCGTCGTCGGCGAGCATTCCCTCGATCATCGCCTCCTCATCGCGTCCCTGCCCGGCGAAGGCGGCCAGCTTTTCCGGGGTGGCCTCGTTCATCACCACGAACCGCGCCAGCGCCCCGTCGTAGGCATCGCTTGTCAGAAGTTTTTCAAGGCCGAGGTCCTCAAGCGCCTCCATGGTCCGCTCCTTGGCGGCGGCCAGGGCCTCCTGCGCCTCCTTCAGCGCCTTCTCGGCCGCCGGCTTGTCCTTCATGGCCTCATCGAGCGCCGCCTGGCGCTCCTCGAGCGCGGCGAGTCCCTCTTCCTTGTTCTTCTCCCACTTGGCGAGTTCCTCCTCGGCGGCCTTGCGCTCGTCGGCGGTTTTCGCCTCCTTGAGTTTCGCCTTCGCTCCGGCGATGCCCTTTTCGGCCCCGCCGATCCATTTGCCCTTGGCGTGGGCGACCAGCCCCTGGGCCGCTCCGAGCTTCCCGACCCGCTGCTGGGCCTGGGTCAGCCTGCCCTCGGCCTCGGTCTCCGCCTTGCGGGCGGCGAGATAGTCGGCTTTGCCGCGCGCATCCACCCTTGCGAATGACTTCTCAAGGTCCTGCTTCAGTTCCTTGAGCTGCTTTTCATACTGCGCACCGAGCCGCCGCTCGCTGTCGGAGGAGATGGACCACCCGTGGGAGATGCCCAGCGCCATGGCGGCGAGGAGGATCAAGGGGCGGGGTGTGAAGTTGGCTTTCATGGATTGGTTCGGCTGCTTCCGAATGGTAGGTCAACGTCGGTCCGCGCGGCTTCTTGTCACGGAAATTCCGGAGCGCCGGTCGGGGCCGGCTCAGTGATTGAAAAGGAACTCCTTGGAGTTCAGGAGCGCCCAGAAGATGTCGTCGAGGATCTCGCGGCGTTCCTTGAAGCCGCTTCCGGCGGCCTCGACGACTTCGCGGAGCTGGTTGACTTCCTTTTCGACGGGTTCGCGTCCGACCGTCCGGAGGTAGAGGTGGCGGACGATGTCCATCGGTTCCTCGCCGGCCTTCAGCCGCGAGGCGACCACGTCGCTGCGCCGGATGCGGGCGTGGGTGGCGTCGCCGTTGAGCAGGTGCAGCGCCTGCGAAAGGTTCGGCTCCATCTTGACCTCGCACGAGCAGACCGTCGCGCGGGTCGCGCGGCCGAAGGTGGTGAGGAAGTAGGTCGAGGTGTTGCCGTCGGCGATCTCGACGGCCGAGGCACCCTCGGGCAGGCCCTTGAACTTGTTCGGCGTCTCCGTGACGCGGGAGATCGTGTCGAGCAGCACCTCGGCGCGCATGCGGCGGATCAGCGAATGCGAGAAGTTGCGCTCGTCGGTCGCGTTGGTCCCGTTCGTCCGGCTCGAGACCTGGTAGGTGCGCGAGCCGCAGATGTCCCGCACGATACTACGCATGTCGTAGTTCGAGGCGATGAACCTCCGGGCGAGCGCGTCGAGCAGCTCGGGGTTCGAGGGCGGGTTCGAGACGCGGACGTCGTCGACGGGATCGGTGATGCCCACGCCGAAGAAGTGGGCCCAGATGATGTTCACGACGTTGCGCGCGAACCACGGATTGTCCGGCGAGGCGAGCCAGTCGGCCACCGCCCGGCGGCGGGACTTTCCATCGAGATCCTCCGGGGTGGCGGTGCCCAGGAAGCGGGGCGCGACGTTCCGCTTGGTCACGGGGTGCTGGATCTCGCCGCCGCCCTCGAAGACCACCCTTTCGCGCGGATCCTCGGCGGGCTTGCGCTTCACCCGGGCGAAGAACGAGGCGAAGCCGTAGTAGTCGTCCATCGTCCAGCGGTCGAAGGGGTGGTTGTGGCACTGCGCGCACTGGATGCGCGTGCCCATGAAGACCTGGGCGACGTTCTCGGTGAGCTTGAGGACGTCCTGCTCGACCTGGAAGAAGTTGGTCGGCGGGTTGTCGAAGGTGCCGCCTTCGGCGGAAAGCAGCTCGCGGACGATTTCGTTGATCGGCGTGTTGGCGGCGATGCGCTCGCGCAGCCAGTCATGGTAGCCGAGCGCGGCCTTGTAGGAGACCTGGTTCGGGCCGTTGCGGATGGTGCGGATCTGCAGCAGCTCGGCCCACTTCATCACCCACATCTCGGTGAACTCGGGTCGGGCGAGAAGCTCGTCGACCAGCCTCGCCCGCTTGTCCGGCGCGTCGCTGGCGAGAAATGCGGCGCGCTCCTCGACGGTCGGCACCCGGCCGATGACGTCGAGGTGGACCCGTCGGACGAAGACCTCGTCGCTGCAGAGGTCGGAGGGGATGATGCGCAGCTTGTGGAGCTTCGCGTGGACGTGGCGGTCGATCTCGTTGAACTCCGGAAGCTCGGGGCGGGTGTAGTCGAGTTCGCGCGGCACGACGATGGCCTGCGAGCCCTCGGTGAAGGTGTGGAAGCGGGCGAGCAGAAAGGCCTCGCCGCGGTTCTTCGAGGTGGCGATCCCCCGGCGTGGGGCGATCTCGACCGTGTTGTCGTTGGACGTGGAGAAGGTGGAAAGCGGCGTGACGTCGCGGTCGGTCCCGTCCGAGTAGGTCGCGCGGACGGTCATGGGCATCTCGATGTCACCGCCTCCGAGAACCATCCGTGGAGGTTCGACGACGATGCCGGTCGGCTCCGGGATACCGTCTTCGTCGTACTTGGCGCCGGAGCGAATCCAGTCGAGGAGCGTGCGGTATTCGTCGCTGTCGCGATCAAGCAACTTGCCGCCGGTGTGGGGCACGGCGCCGGTGGCCTTGGTCAGCAGCAGCGATTCCTCGGGCAGGCCGAGGTTGATCCGGCGTCCGGCCATTTCGCGGGTGAGACGGAAGTGGTCGCCCTCCGGGTCGAAGCCGTAGAGCGAAAGATGGAAGCCGTCCTGGCCGCGTGCCGAACCGTGGCACGAGCCGGTGTTGCAGGTGGCGGAGGTCAGCACCGGCATCACGTCGAGCTGGAACGAAACCGGGCGCTCGACGGACGCCTCCTTCACCACCACCGGGACCACGGCCGAAAGGCCCCGATAATCCAGGCGGAGGGTGGTTTCGCCATCGGCGATCGGGCGAAGCAGGGTGTCGGTGAGCGTGGTCAGCCCAGGGTTCGCCAGGCTGGCGCGGACCTGGCGGGTCACGTCGTGGGTGGTGGCGTCGTCCATGTGGGCGATGACCACCACGCGGTGGAAGTCCGCCGCGGATTCGAGGACGACCTTCTTCGGAAAGGCTTCGATCGAGGTGATGGCGGGATCGGGCGGGGCGTCCCAGTCTGGCAGCGCGGTGTTGGAGCGGGGGGCGAGCGTGACGCCCTCGGGCCAGATGGCGCCTCCGGCGATCCACCCGCGGATCGCCTCGATCTCACGGTGTGCGAGCCGACCGCCCTGGGCCGGCATCAGGTCGTCATGGTTCTCGGAGAGGCAGATGCGCTCGACCAGCAGCGAGCCGTCCGGATCATCCGCCATGATCGACGCTCCGGAATCGCCGCCCGCAAGCATGTCCTCGCGGGTGTTGAGGAGGAGTCCGCCCTTGGCCTTCTCCGGTTGGTGGCAGGAAAGGCAGCGGGTTTCGAGGACCGCGCGGGCCGCGGAAAAGGAGTCGGCCCCGACCGGCGCCACCGTCAGCAGGGCGAGCGGCAGCAGGACTTCGATTCGGGCCATAATCGTCGGCTACGGGCTGCCGCCGGGTCTTGTTTCACGACCGCGACGAAGCGCTCACGCCCCGGCGGCGGCACCCGAGCCGTCGCGGGCCTGGGCGTCGAGGCGGGTCCGCTCCTCGGCGTTGGCCGGGAGCTTGATCGTGAACCGCGTGTCCTCGCCCGGCGTCGATGAGACATCGATCCGGCCGTTGTGCGCCTCGACCGCCCGCTTGACGATCGAGAGCCCGAGTCCGGTGCCCTTGATCTCGTCCTGGTTGTGGTGTTTCTCGACGCGGTAGAAGCGGCGGAAAATGTGGGGAAGGTCGGTGCTGGGAATGCCGATGCCGTCGTCGGACACCCACATCTCGACGTTTCCCGAGGCATCGCGGATGCAGCCGACCCGCACCTTCAGTCCTTCGCGCGGGTTCTGCTTGAGGGCGTTCTCGACGAGATTGAAAAGGACCTGTGTCCAGTAGAAGCGGTCGCCGTTGATGACGAGATCCTCGTCGGGCATCTCGACCTTCACCTCGGCCTTCTGCGACTGGATCATCGACTCGAGGCGCTCGAGCACGTCGGAGATGCACGAGCGGATCTTGAAGGGCTTGAGCTTGAGGGCGGCGGCCTCGCCGGACTCGAGCCTGGAGATGACGAGCATGTCCTCGACGATCCGGGCGATCCGCTCGGTGTGCTTGCGCATCACCTTGAGAAAGCGCCGGGTGAGTTCCGGATCGCTGACGAGGCCGTCGTCGAGCAGGTTCTCGAGGTAGCCGTTGATGATGGCCAGCGGCGTCCGGAGTTCGTGGGACGCGTTCGCCACGAAATCCTTGCGGACCTGCTCGGTATGGTGTTCGGGGCTCACGTCGCGGAGGACGATCCGGAATTCCGGGGCGTCGTCGGGGGTTTCGGAAATGCGGGCGGCATCGACCACCCATGCGCTGTCGCCGCCAGCGGGGCGGGGGAGGATGACCCGCGAACTCGTCCCCAAGCCGGTTTCGATGCAGGAGAGGATTGGCTCGGCGAGCCGCCTTTCGAGGAAGACGTCCTGGATGGTGCGATCGACGATGCTGCGGCCGGCGAACATCGCCTGGGCGGCGCGGTTTGCGAAAAGGATGCGGGCCCCGCGATCGACGAGCAGGAAGGCCTCGTCGAGCGCGTCGAGCAGCAGGTCGCGCTCCTTGCGGGCACGCTTGAGATCGAGGTCGAGCCGGAGTTTCCAGGCGTCCACTTCCTGATCGAATTCACGGCGGGCACGGCGAAGGCGGAGGGCGACGAGGGTGAGCGCGACGATGGCGGCGGTGGCGGCGACGGCCGCAAGCAGGACGAACGGTTCTTCGGGCATTCGTTATGGGGTCGACACGCGGTAGCCGATGCCGCGCACCGTTTCAACCATCCCCGCATGGTCGCCCAGCTTTTGCCGCAGCCGCTTCATGTGCGTGTCGAGCGTCCGGCTGTGGACGTCGTCGCTGTATCCCCACACCGATCGCAGCAGGTCGTTGCGGTCCTGCGGCCGGTCGGCGCGCTCGGTGAGGTAGAGGAGCAGCTTGAACTCCGTCGAGGTCAGGTCCACCGGTTCGCCGTCGAGGTAGAACTTGAGGTCGTTCTTGTTGAAGCGGAAGGGACCGTGCTCGACGACGACCGCGCCCGGCGAGGCGTCGGAGCGCTTGAGCACCGCCTGCACCCGCAGCATGAGTTCCTTCGGCGAAAAAGGTTTGGTGAGGTAGTCGTCGGCACCGGCCTCGAGTCCCTGGATCCGGTCCTCGGTCTGGGCGCGGGCGGTGAGCATGATCACCGGCGTGTCGCGGGAGCGGGAATCGCGGCGGATCTCCTTGAACACCGCGTAGCCGTCCTTTCCGGGCAGCATCAGGTCGAGAATGATCAGGTCGTTCGGCTCGTGGATCGCCATCCTTGCGCCGGTGATGCCGTCGTGGGCCTTGAGGACCTCGAAGCCGGCGCGCTCGAGGTTGAAGGCAATCAGATCCGCGATGTCCCGCTCGTCCTCGATAATCAGGATGCGCTGCATTTGCGCCATGGAATAAAGCGGTTCCGACACGGAGAGAAAGCCCGCAAAGTGACGAAATCGTCGCTTTCGCCCCGCGCATCCGGTGCGGCGGATCAGGCCGGATGGCGGAGGTGCCAGTCGCGGTAGACGGCGGGGGAGATCTCCGAGGGCTTGATTTCCGAGCGACCGCCCCAGAAGACGTTGGTGTAGGAAACCGGGATGCCGACGCTTTCCAGATGGGCGTCGATGGCGGCCTTGTGCGCGAGCACGGTGTCCTTCTCGGTGCCGTGGACCACGCCCATGATGTTCACGTCGCCGAACTGCGGGCCGCCCTCGCGCCAGTAACAATGCGTCATGCAGTAGTGGCGCCCGACCTCGCCGCCCGCCTCGATCTCGCGGCCCTTCGGCACGGCCCAGTGGAAGAGTCCGTTGAAACGGGTGACCCGCTGGCCGGTGGCCGACGGCTTGACGTGTTCGAGGAAGGTCGAGAAGCGGCCGATGACCTTCTTCTCGTTCAAGCCGGCCGCGATTTCGCAGAAGCGCTCCACCGGGATGCCGAGGCGGTCGGCCCTCGAGATCCACGGCTCGGCGACGATCTCGCCGTGGGCGAGTTCCTCCTTGAGCACGAGTAGGACGGACCATTCCTGGTCGGTCAGATCGACCGTGGTGGTGGTCATCATCACCGCCGGTTCCTCCGCCTTGCTGCCCGGCGGCAGGCCCTTGCGGCGGACGTGGCCGACGCCCAGCGCGAAGACGCCGTTGGCGGGCATGAGCAGGTATTCCTCGGCACCCGTCAGGCGCATCAGCGCGGTCGCATGCTCGTCGAGCGATTCACCGACAGGAACCTTCAGCGTGGTCCACAGCCGGTAGCCGGACCCCGAGACGTCCGAGTCGGTCGAGCGGATCACGACGTGGCCTGAGAACGGATCCTCCTTCGGCATGAACGCGGAGCCGACGTTGAGCTTTTCTTCCGGCACCCGCCAGGCCACGAGCGCGCCGTGGGCGAGCTTGGTCGAAAGCAGCGTCTGGCGGACCCGGCGGATCACCCCGGCCCCGAGCATCGCGCGGATGCGTTCGAGCACCGTCTCGAGGTCCACGCCGCTCTTTTCCGCGATCAGGTGGAAGGGATGCTCGTGGAAGCCGGAGACGAGGTCTTCGGAGATCGCGAGGATCTTCGCGTTGATCGGGTCGGTGTGTTCGACGGGAACCGTTGGCATGCGGCGACGCTAGGAGGGGAGCCGGGAGCGGGCCATGAGGAAATTCTGGAAATCCGGCAGGCGCAGAAGCGGCTTGTCGCCGCCTCTCGCGGCTGTTGGGATGGCTGCCATGGAGAAGGAGAGTCTGTTCGTCCGCATCGGGGGCGAGGCCGGGGTCGAGAAGCTGGTCGATGCGTTCTACGAGCGCGTGCTTGCCGATGAGAAACTGGCGCCGTTCTTCGAGCATGTCCCCATGGACCGCCTGCGGACGATGCAGAAGGAGTTCTTCAGCGAGGCGCTGGGCGGGCCGCTGTTCTACACCGGCCGCTCGTTGCGGCAGGTTCATGCGGGCAAGGGCATCCGCAAGCGCGACCTGCGGCGGTTCACCCAGTGCCTGCTCGATACCCTGAAAGCCGAGCGTGACGACCTGAAGCTCAGCGAGCAGGACGTGAAGGACATCTACAGCCGCATCGCCATCGAGGCCGACCGGATCACCGACAGCGTGAACGAGTCGGGTTAGCCGATCCGTTCGCGCAGCCACTCCAGCGCCTGTTCCCGGCTGCAAAGCCTCCCTTCCAGTTGCTCGGTCTGGGCGTCTTCGAGGATTTCCTTGAAGGCCGGACCGGGCTTGAGGCCGAGGTTGATGAGGTCCTTTCCGGTGACCAGCGGGGGCGGCATGATGGGCTCGGCGGCGAACTCGTCGCGCTTTTCCAGAAGGAATTCGTAGTTGTCGGTGAAGCCGTTCGACGAGGCGCAGTCGACGCGGTGGAGTTCGAGTTCCCGGGGGAAGGTCGGAGCGGACATGAAGCGCTTGAGCTTCGCCACCCGCATTTCCTTCACGTGCATGAAGCGCATGTGCCGCGAGACCATGAAGGAATCCGCCTCGATCACCTTGTTGGGATACTTCAGGCGGCGCAAAATCTCTTCCGCCATCTCGGCGCCGAGGGCATCGTGGCCGTTGAAGCGGACGCGTCCGGCCTCCTCGTCCCACCGCCGGGTCGGTGGCTTGGCGATGTCGTGCAGCAGCACCGCGAGGCAGAGTTCCAGCGGGGCGTCCGGCTCGAGCAGGTCGAGCATGATGCGCGTGTGTGTGTAGACGTCGCCCTCGGGGTGCCATTCGGGCGGCTGGTCGCAGCCGATGAGGGCGAGCACCTCGGGAACGACGTGCCGGATGAGGCCGGATTCGACGAGCAGGTCGAGGCCCCGGGCACGGTCGGCCGCGGTGATGAGGCGCGAGAACTCGTCGCGGATCCGCTCCGGCGCGATCCGGCGGAGGCCGTCGGCGTGGTCGCGCACCGCCTGCCGGGTGGCGTCTTCGATCTCGAAGCCGAGCCCGGTGGCGAAGCGGACCGCCCGCAGCAGCCGCAGCGAGTCCTCGGCGAAGCGCGCGGCCGGATCGCCGATCGCCCGGACGATCTTGGCTTCGAGGTCGGACCGCCCCCCGACGTGGTCGATGATCTTACCGCTGGCCGGATCTTCAAAGAGGCCGTTGATCGTGAAGTCGCGGCGTCGGGCGTCTTCCTCGGCGGTGGCGAAGGTGACCGATTCCGGGCGTCGTCCGTCGCGATAGGAACCATCGGTGCGGAAGGTGGCGATCTCGACGTGATGACCGCCGTGGCGGACGATGATGACCCCGAAGTGCGCCCCCACCTCGTTGGAGCCGGGGAAGAGGTCGAGGATCTGCGCAGGCGTGGCGGAGGTGGCGATGTCGTAGTCCTTCGGCTCCCGTCCGAGCAGGCGGTCCCTCACGCAGCCGCCGGCGAAAAGCGCCTCATGCCCGGCCTCGGCGAGGCGGGTGGCGAGTTCCAGGGCGGCATCGCGGGCGGACACGTTTCGAAGCTCCGCTTCGAAGTGCCAAGTGCCAAGTGCCAAGTGCCAGGTGCCAGGTGCCAGGTGCCAGGTGCCAGGTGCGGCGCGGCGCGGCGCGGCGCGGGAGGGTGCTGCTAAAAAATTAGCAGCAGATGCCTCAAGGTCGGTGAGGCAGTGTCGGCGGGCGGGAAGAGTGGGGGGGTGTCGTAAGGCGCTCCAAGCGGGAGAGCTGGCCGGGAAAATTTCGGATTTCCGAAATGCCCGGGTTGGGGTTCACTACGCGGGTGATTTTCCCTCCGCTCGATCATCCGGTGTGGCTGCTGGCGGCGTTCCTGATCGGTGCCTGCATCGGATCGTTCCTCAACGTGGTGATCTACCGGCTGCCGCTGGGGCTTTCGGTGAACGACCCGAAGCGGTCCTTCTGCCCCTCGTGCAGGACGCCGATCCCGCTGAAGCTGAACGTCCCGCTGGTGAGTTGGCTGATGCTGCGTGGAAAGTGCCGGTGGTGCGGGACGCGGATCTCGGCCCGCTATTTCGTGGTCGAGTTGGTGACCGCAATCCTCTTCACCGCCGTGCTGTGGGTCGTGGCCGGTCTGGTGGGGAACCGCGAGCTGCAGCTCGCCCACCTCGCGATCATTCCCTTGTGGTTCCTGGTCGCCTCCTTCGTCGCCATCGCCTTCATCGATGCCGAGCATCTCATCATCCCGCTCGAGTTGACGATCAGCGGCACGGTGGCGGCGTTCATCGGCGCGCTGCTGTGGCCGCACCTTCCCGACCTCATCGGCTGGCGCTCGCTCTCGCCGACATGGCTCGACGGCCTCATCCAGTCCGGCCTCGGGTTCGTGATCGGGTTCTTCGGACTGTGGATCGTCGTCCTGCTCGGCAAGCTCGCCTTCGGCAGGGTCGAATGGAAGCACGACCAGCCGGTCGAGTGGTTCCTGGAGGAGCCGACCAACGAGGAGGACCCCATCCACTTCCAGATGGGCGAGGAACGACTGGCCTGGTGGGACATCTTCTACCGCAAGAGCGACCGGCTCGTCATCGAGTCCGAGACCGTGGAGGTCGATGGCGAATGGATCGACGGCGGCACGGTGACCCTGCGCGAGGACGCGATCACGTTGCCCGACGGGCGCGAGATCGCGCTCGAGGACCTCAAGGCGCTGCGCGGCACGGCGAAAAGGGCGGTGGTGCCGCGCGAGGCGATGGGCATGGGCGACGTCCATCTGATGGGCGTGATCGGCGCCTTCTTCGGTCCCTTCGCGGTGTTCCTCTCACTGCTGGCGGCCTCGTTCTACGCCATCGTCGCCGCCGTTCTGGGGCGCATCGGCTTCGGCGTGCGTCTGCCCTTCGGCCCCTTCCTCGTCCTCGGGGCGCTCACCTGGTTCTTCGGCGGCTGGAAGCTGGCGGAGTGGTACGTGGCGAGCCCGCGCTGAGGCCATGTGATCCGGGCGGACGACCCACCCGTCCGGAGCGGGGGATGGAGTGGGTTGCGCGTCCTTGCGGGTTCGTCACGCACCACTTGCTGGCACTTTGACGCCTTTTCGGCGGATTTCTAACGTGCGGAGCCTGTTGTTCCGGACGGACCGGACCACGGGTTCAACCCATTCAACAAGATGAGTGCCCCAGTCCAGTTCGCCAGCGGCGAGTTCGTGCCCCTTGAAATGCACAAGGTGCGTGTCGTGCAGAAGCTCAACCTGCGGCCGGTCGAGGAGCGCCTGAAGGCGATGGAGGGAGCCGGCTTCAACACCTTTCTGCTGCAGAACGAGGACGTGTTCCTCGACATGCTCACCGACAGCGGCACGAACGCGATGAGCGACCGCCAGATCGCCTCGATGATGGTGGCCGACGACGCCTATGCCGGCTCGGCTTCCTACGCCCGGCTCTACGAGCAGATCGTCGACATCCTCGGCACCGACTACTTCCTGCCGGTCCACCAGGGCCGGGCGGCCGAGCACATCGTCAGCCAGGTCTTCGTGACCGATGGAGGGGTCGTGCCGATGAACTTCCACTTCACCACCACCAAGGCGCACATCGAGCTGGCGGGCGGGACGATCGACGAGTTGTTCACCGACGAGGCGCTCAAGATCAAGAGTGACTGCCCCTTCAAGGGCAACCTCGACATCGACAAGCTCAAGGCGAAGATCGCGAAGGTCGGCAGGGAGAACATACCCTATGTGCGGATGGAGGCCGGCACCAACCTCATCGGCGGCCAGCCCTTCTCCATCGCGAACCAGCGCGAGGTCCGGAAGGTGTGCGACGAGAACGGCCTGATGATGGTCCTCGATATCAGCCTGATCGCGGAGAACATCTACTTCGTCAAAACCCGCGAGGAGGAGTTCAAGGACGCCGACATCAAGACGATCTTCCGCACGATGTGCGACCTCGCGGACGTGATCTACTTCTCCGGCCGCAAGGTGAGCTGCACGCGCGGCGGCGGCATCGCCACCCGAAGCAAGGAACTTTACCTCAAGATGCGTGACCTGGTGCCGCTCTTCGAAGGCTTCCTCACGTACGGCGGAATGTCGGTGCGCGAGATTGAGGCGATGGCCGTGGGTCTGCGCGAGACGCTCGATTTCGACATGATCAGCCAGTCGCCGCAGTTCATCAAGGCACTGGTCGACGATCTGGACGCCGCAGGGGTGCCGGTGGTCACGCCCGCCGGTGGGCTGGGCTGTCACATCGACGCCAAGGGTTTCCTGCCGCACCTCGATCAGCTCGAATATCCGGCGGGTGCGCTCGGCGCCGCCCTTTACATCATCTCCGGCATCCGGGGGATGGAGCGCGGGACGATTTCGATGGACCGCGACGCGGAGGGCAACGACGTGCCGTCCGAGGTTGAACTGCTGCGCCTGGCGATGCCGCGGCGGGTGTTCACCCTCTCGCAGATCAAGTATGTGGCCGACCGGGTGAAGTGGCTCCACCGGAACCGCGACCTGGTTGGAGGACTGGAATTCGAAGAGGAACCTGCGGTGCTGCGTTTCTTCGTCGGTCGGCTCAAGCCGAACAGCGGCTGGACGAGGAAACTCGTGGCGAAGTTCCGCGAGGATTTTCCGGACGGACGCTGAAGGACGGGCCTCGGCCTTGTCGGCGGGCGGTGCGGTTGCTTGACTCCCATCAGCCCCCGTGGCGACCCCTTTCCCATCCAAGCACTCCCATCATGTCCAAGCTGACCATCATCGCCCACATCACCGCCAAGCCCGACCAGGTCGATCTCGTGAAGCGCGAGCTGCTCAAGCTCATTCCCATCACGCGGGCCGAAGCGGGCTGCATCGACTACGACCTGCATCAGGACCGGGAGAATCCCGCCCGCTTCCTGTTCTTCGAGAACTGGGAAACCCGGGAGTTGTGGCTGGCGCATTCCGAAGCCCGACACATCAAGGACTACCTCGCGGCGACCGAGGGGGCGGTCGAGGAATTCGCAATCCAGGAGATGGATTTCATCGGCTGAGGTCGCGGTGCGAGAACCTTACTGTCTCGTTGGGGAAACACGATCTGTCAGAACATTCTGCTTGCCGATCAAATCCTGTACGTGATCCTGTCCGCATGAAGGCAATCTCCTACACAGCCGCCCGGGAGACCTTGGCGGCAACGATGCAATCGGTCTGCGACGACAGGGAGCCGGTCATCATCACGCGGAAGCGGGATCAGGCGGTGGTGATGATGTCGCTCGACGACTTCGAGTCGATGCAGGAGACGGCTTACTTGCGGCGCTCCCCGGCAAATTCCTGGAGGTTGGATGCTGCGGTAGCCCAGCTCGAGTCCGGGTGCGGTCAAGAGAGGGATCTCCCGCCGGTGGAATGAAGCTCAGGCTGATTTTCGCCGATCAGGGTTGGGAGGATGTCTGTCATTGGGTATCGACCGACAAGAAGGTATTGCGACGCCTGATCCGGTTGATCGATGAGTGCCGATCGACTCCGTTTGACGGGATCGGCAAGCCTGAGCCGTTGCGCGAGAGCCTGTCCGGTTACTGGTCACGACGGATTACCGACGAGCACCGTTTGGTCTACAAGGTGTCCGGAGATGAGCTTTGGATCGCCCAAGCCCGCTACCACTACAGCAAATAACGGCGGAGTCAGAGTAGGCCGCGTATGACGAGCTGAGCGCCCGGCTCGCCACTCACGTCGACCAGCCGAAGGTGCACCGGATGCGCTTCGACGGTGAAGGAGGCTGCAATCCGTCCATCTCGTCGCGATCTCCGGGTCTTCAGGTTTTCCAAAGCAGGGATATCCGAAACCGTTCGCCGTCACGACCTTTCACCGATGCAAGGCGTTTCGGTCCCGCCACCGCGTCCTGCTCGTCGCGCGGGAGCCTTGACGTTGCAGGGGTTTCCGGACATCCATCGACTCGGCAGAAGCTCTTGGATATCCAAAACACCGTGATATTCCGTTGGGAGAAGAATTGCTGTTGGGCAGGAATCATGATCCGCATCCTTTCCATCTTTGTCGCGATCGGTCTGCCATCCGTTCTCGGGGCGGCGACTCTCGCGGATCCCCCGAAGAACACGGGGATAGCGTTCAAGATCTCCAAGGTGGAGCGGGGCAAAGAGGGGGATACGGGCTTCGAACTTCTGGTAGTCAATATCGCGAATGAATCGACGTCAGATTACTGGATCATGAGCAGCGACAAAGACTCGGTTGAGCGCCATTTGAGAGGTAATCCGGAGGCTTTGGTTTACATGCTTCACCATTCCTACACAGCGGATCATGACGAGCATCATCACGTCCGCCAAGACGGTCATTGGCAACGCACCCATCCACTAGATTTCAGGCCAGGGAACACCCGTTGGATCAAGCTCGGTCCGAGTGAGCAGAAGGAGATTCGTATTCCAGTCGTCGACACGCTGGTCGGCCATGCAGCCCGAGTTGCTCTCAGTATGTATTTTTCCCGCGATGCTGAGGGACAGAAGAGTTTCTACCTCGTTACGAAGCCCGTAATCATCAAAGCCCAACAAGGCTCACCACAATCCGCTACCCGCTCTGAGTCAGATCTGGAGGGTGGCGATCAACCTCAACCAAAGGCGAAGTAGCGCTTCCGGTAGCGGTTGTGTGGACTTCGACACTACGCCGTCTGATAAGCCCGTCGGTCGTGTTCGTGCTGGCGGTCGCTGGACCAGGAGCTGACGCGCTTGAGGTAGCCGATGATGCGGGTGGCGTGGTCGATGTGGCGCGAGCCGCAGGCGGAGCATTGGTTGCGGGTGAGCTTGTCGATGTGGCCGCAGTCGTTGCAGCAGGTGACGCGGACGTTGGTGCAGAAGTAGTTGCAGCCGGTGCGGATGGCGGCGCGGATGAGCTTGGCGAAGCTTTCCTCGGTCGGGTAGCTCTCGAGATTGAGGTGCAGCGCCGAGCCGCCGTCGAGGTAGCGGGTCACGCGGTCGCCGTGGAGGATGAGCTTGTCGAGGATGTGGATGTCGTCGCGCTCGACCGGATAGAAGTACGAGTTGTAGCAGTCACGAGGGACGACGTAGCCGGCCTCGCGGTCCCAGCGGGCGAACTTGACGCCGAGGTTCTCGGCGGGGACGAACTCGGTGTTGAAGCGGGCGCCGTATTCCTGGGTCGCCTCGCGGTTGAGTTCGTTGATGATCCGGAGCTGGCCGGACACCCACTCGATGTAGTCCTCGTTGTTCGAGGGATCGAGGCCGAGGAACTCGGCGGCCTCGACCAGGCCGTTGACGCCGATGGTGAGGTACTGCTTTTCGGGCACGATGCACTTGGCGGTGTAGATCGGCAGCAGGCCGGCCCCGTCGAACTCGGCGAGGATCGCGCGGCGGGCGACGAGGTAGCGGTGGAGGTCGCGGACCTGCTCCTTAAGGTTGCGGCCGTCCTGGACGAGGCGGTTGAAATTGATCGTCATGACCTGCATCGAGCCGGTCATCACGCCGCCGGCACCGAGCGAGAACGAGAAGTCGTTGTCGCCGTCGAGCGCGTTGCGCAGTCGGCAGCACGACGAGAGCGAGTCGACGCTGTCGCTGGTGTAGATGAAGAACGAATTGCCGGCGGCGAGCTGCAGCGAGAGCATCTCAGCGAAGTCCTTGTCCCTTGGCTCCTCGCGGTCGTGGACGAGCGCGGCGGTGACCACGGGGAAGGTCAGCAGCGAGCGTTCACGCTCGTGGTTGAACCACTCGAGGAAGAAGGCCTGGAGGCGGCTGACGCTTTCCCACGACGAGCGGTCGCCGTCGGGAAAGACGAAGTCGCCGAACATGCTGGTGAAGTAGTTCTCGTCGAAGACCGAGATGTTCCAGAACACGCTCTGGTAGCTGCGCGCGGCGGCAGGTTGGTTGAGCGCGTAGACGACGTGCTGGAGGTGGTTTTCGATCTCGAAGCGGTGGGTGGCGAGGTAGTCCTTGCCGTAGTCCTTGCGGGCGAAGTGGTCGAAGCAGTTGAGGAACTCGACGGTGGCGCAGGCGCCGGCGAGGTTGGCGGAGATGGCGAAGACGAAATTGATGAAGCTGCCGCAGAAGGAGGCGAGGTGCTTCGGGGCCTTGCTTTCGCCGCCGAGCGGGACGAGGCCGTGCTGGAGCAGCGGAAAGAGGCTCACCGAGGCGCAGTAGGGCATGAAGGGCGCGGTCTCGTCGTGGGTGTAGATCTCGTGGTTGGCGAGTTGGTTGCGGTAACGGTCGGCGGTGGCGTCGTCGAAGAGCCGGCGCAGCTTGCGGTCCATCAGCTCGCGGTGGATGCGGATGTTGGACTGCTTGTGGATTTCGGAGGCGAGGACGGCGACGTTCTTGCAGGAGACGTTGGCGTTGGCATCGACGAGCGAGCCGTCGGCCGAGTTGCGGGCGGAAACGTAGTGGTCGATGAAGTCGAGTTGGGAGTTCATGGGATCTTGAGTCTGAAGGTCGGAAGGTCGGAAGGCTTGGGCGAGACGCCGGGGCTCCAGCCGGGTAAACCCGGCGCTCTGTTGGTCGCGGTCCGGGTCAGGCGGCGAGGTCGAGGGCGGGGGCGGCGTGACGCTGGAAGCGATGGGTGAGATCGAGGCCGCGGCGGAGGTCGAGGAATCGCTGGTTGGTACCGGGGGTGTCGAGCCCGCCGCGGGCGGCGACGAAGGGGCCGAGCTTGAGGTAGTCGAGATGGACGGCGACGGTGTCGTCGATCGTTTCCCGTCCGGTGTAGAGGCAGGTGGCGAAGCCCTTCGCCCGGCACAGCTCGAGCAGCTTGATCAGCGCCCCGGGCTGCCATTCACCGCCGAGGAAGCAGACGCAGCTCGCCAGGCCGGCGTAGCGGTCGAGGGTCGAGGCGAGCGTGGCCGGGTCGAGCGGGCGGCCCATTTCGGGATTCCGCAGGTCCGCGGAATGGCATCCGGGACAGCGCAGCGGGCAGCCGGAAAGGGTGTAGATCAGCGAGACTTCGTCGGGAACTTCAAGGGTTCCGACCGTGTGGCAGACATATCGAAGCGAGGGAAGCACAGCACCGGGAGTCTGCGCATAAATTGCTCAATCAGTCAAAGATATTGTATGAAAAATCTACAACAGCACCACATATAGTAGATGATCCAAAAACCCAAAAGTTCTTCTGTTTCTCATGCAAGCCGCCTGAACTGACTGATTTTCAGTCGTCATCGGAAGGGGTGGCCGAGGTCGGTCGACGAAGGCCCGCCCTACATCTTGGGAGTCGTCCCGGGGAAACGGGGCGCAGGGTCACCAGCCGGGTGGGACGGCACCGCTCACTCCGTGAATTCCGGGACGGGGCGGAGCGGCGGGGGCGTGGCGGAATCCTCGGATTCCCCGGCGCCGGTGGCTTCGCTGGCGGCGCTTGCCTTCGAGCGGATCTGCCAGACTTCGACGCGCTGGTTTTCCTCGGGGACCTCGCCGCTGAAGCGGTCGGTCTGGCCGAGGTAGACCGCCTGCACCTTCTGGTCCGGGCGCTTGATGGTGTCGAGGATGCGGGCGACGGCGGTGGCGCGGTCGGAGGAAAGGTTTTCGTTGTTTTCGACATCGCCGGTCTCCGAGGCGTAGCCGACGACGAAGAGCATGGCGTTGGCGGGCGCCTCGGCGGGGAGGTCGCGCAGGCGGGATTCGAGATCCGGGCGGACCTCCGCGGAGCCGGTGGCGAACTGGCAGGTGTCGAGGACCTCGGCGCTGAGTTCGGCGCCGAAACGGCTGTAGGCGGCGGTGAGCTGCTGTTCGGTCGAGCCTTCGAGCTTGCGCAGCGCGCGGAACAGGGCGACGGCCTCCTTGATCAGCTCGTTCTCCGAGTCGGCGAAAAGGGTGGAGCGGCGCAGTTGTTCCTCGAGTTCGGCGACGCGGGCCTCGAGTTCGTTGCGGCGGCGGTTGCTTTCGATGAGTTCGGCACGGAGCGCGCCGGGCTCGTCGCGCAGCCGGGCGAGTTCCTCGTTGAGGGTGGTGATGGTGGCCCGGGCCTTGTCGAGGTCGTCCTGGAGGGTGCCGGAGAGCGAGGCATCGACCATGGCGGCGCGGAGGTCGGCATTGGTCTGTCTGAGCAGTTCGCGCAGCCGTTTCTGTTCCTTGAGGGCGGTGAGGGACTCGGAGCGGAACTGGTCGATCTCGAGTTCCTTGCGTTCCAGCAGGTCCTGAAAGCTCGACCCCAGGGAAGCTAGGGTGTCGGCGTCGTCCTTGAGCCGCTCGGCCACCTCCGCGGTGGTTTCGACGCCGGTGGTGCCTGGGAGCGGGTCGAGGCCCAGGGCGATCCGCTCGCGGTTGAGTTCGGCGCGGCGGGTCTCGATATCGGCGCGCAGCGATGCCATCGCCGGACTTTCCGAGCTTCCGCCGCCGCCCCGGGGCAGGAGGTTCTGGAAGATGACGACGCCCAGCAGGACGATGATGATGAAGGCGATCGTGAGCAGGATCGGGGAGATGGGCTGCCGGGGCGCCGCCGCGTCGGATGCCGCGATCTCGGGCTGGTTGGTCGCCGGCGCGGTGGACTCGGGATGAGACTCGGCGGCGTCCGCGCCGGTGGGCGTATCGTCTTTCATGGGAGCAGAGGAAAAGCGGAACGGAGGCGTTTGTCGAAGCCTGAAATCGCCTCAGACCGCCGGTGCCAGATCGAGCAGTTCGGACGCCTCGGAGACGAGGTGGTCGGGTTCCTCGGCGGCGAGGGCCTCGGGGGAGTTGAATCCCCAGGTGACGGCGGCGACGGGGATGCCGGCCTTTTGCGAGGCCTTCACGTCGCGGATCTCGTCGCCGACGTAGAGCATTTCCTCGGACTTGAGCGAGAAGGTCTTGCGGATCGCCTTGAGGTGCTTGGCCTTGCCGGTGAGCTTGGAGGTCGAGGAGATGAAATTGAAGAGGCCGCGCAGGCCGTGGGCGCGGAGGAACAGATCGACGTTGGTGGGGGCGTTGGAGGTGAGGACGCCGAAGGAACTGCTGCGGGCCCGGAGGACCGGGAGGATCTCGCCCATGCCCTCGATGAGGGGCAGGCGGACGATGTTGCCGCGCATGAGCGAGGTGCCCTTGGCGATGAAGGCGGGGACGCGGCGCTTCGGGATGCCGAGGTGCGAGATGAGTTGCTTGATCGACATGTGGCGCAGGCCCGGCAGTTCCTCGGCGCTGACCTCGCGCAGCCCGTATTCGACGGCGAGCGTGTTGAAGATGCGGCGGCTTTCCTCGAGCGTGTTCGCGAGGGTGCCGTCAAAGTCGAAGATGATCGTGCGGTAGGCCATGAAGGGCGGGTCTAGAAAGGTGGCTGGCACGATGTGGGCCAAGCACAAACGATTCGGGAGTCAGGCGATGGCAAGCGGTAGATTCGGATCGATGTCGGCGTCGAGCGGCGAGTGGCGGCCGTCGAAATGGTGGAGCAGGCCGGCGAAGGCGATCATGGCGGCGTTGTCGGTGCAGTGCTGCGGGTCGGCGAGGAGGAGCTGCCGGCCGCGCTTTTCGCAGGCGATCCGGAAGGCTCGTCGGAGGGCGCCATTCAGCGAGACGCCGCCGGAGAGGGCGATGGTGTCGAAGCCGAGCTTGTCGGCGGCCTTCAGTGTCTTGGCGACGAGCACGTCGACGACCGCCTGCTGGAAGGACGCGCACAGGTGGGGGAGGTCTTCGCGCCGGGCTTCGCCCTGGTCGGGATTGCGGTCGGTGAGGGTGTAGAGCACGGCGGTCTTGAGCCCGGAGAAGGAGAAGTCGAAATTCGGCTCCTTGAGCATCGAGCGCGGAAAATCGAAGGCGGCGGGGTCGCCGGTGGCGGCGGTCTTTTCGATTTCCGGGCCGCCGGGGTAGGGCAGGCCGAGCATCTTGGCGACCTTGTCGAAGGCCTCGCCGGCGGCGTCGTCGCGGGTCGAGCCGACCCGGCGGTAGCGGCCGGGGCCATCGACCGCGAGCAGCAGCGTGTGACCGCCGGAAACGATCAGCGCCAGATGGGGCGGGACGCTTCCGAGCCCGACGAAGGGGGAGAGCAGGTGGCCTTCCAAGTGGTTGACCGCGATGAAGGGTCTGCCTGCGGCGGCGGCGAGCGCCTTGGCGGCGGTGGAGCCGATCAGCAGCGACGAGGCGAGGCCGGGGCCGGCGGTGGCGGCGAAGACGTCGATCGCATCGATCGAGAGGTTTGCGGTCCGCAGGGCGCGCTCGACCAGCGGCCGGAGGTGCAGCGAGTGGTTGCGCGAGGCGAGTTCGGGCACGACGCCGCCGTGGGCGCGGTGGAGGTCGATCTGGCTGGCGATTTCCGAGGCCAGCACCGTGGAGGGCTGGTTCCGCTCGCCGCGCAGGATGGCGACGGCGGTTTCGTCGCAGGAACTTTCGATGGCGAGAATGACGGGCACGGTCGGAAGGCTCCGGTGGCGGAGGGGTTTAGGCAAGGACGGGCTTGAAAGCGGTGCGGGAGGGGTTACGTAGCGGGCACATGCAAAGACGAAGTTTTCTTCGGGTGATCGGTGGCTCGGCGTTTGTGTCGGCGGTGGCGCCGGGGCAGCTTTTCGGCGCGGCTGGAAAAGGTGCGGGCGGCGTGCTGGTCGAGGCCTGTGGCTTCGAGGACATCGGCGGCTGGGTGCTCGACACGCAGTTCTACCAGCAGATGGGCGGCGTGCAGTTGCTGGCTCACGGCATGGGCGAGCCGGTGGCCAACGCGAGAACCGCGTTTGATCTTCCCGAGGCGGGGAAATGGCGGGTGTGGGTGCGGACGCGCGACTGGTGCCCGGGTGACTGGGAGGCTCCGGGTCGGTTCAAGGTGAAGGTGAACGGCACGCCGCTTGCGACGGTCTTCGGCACCGAAAAGGGCTGGGCGTGGCAGGATGGCGGCGTGGTGGAGATCGGCGAGGCCGGAAGGCAATCGCTCGAGGTGGAGGACCTGACCGGTTTCGACGGGCGGTTCGACGCGGTGCTTTTCACCCGCGAGGAGGCGCCCGAGCTGCCGAACGATGATCTCGCCGAATTGACGGCGTGGAAGGACCGGCTGACAGGGCGGGCACGGATGGAGGTGCCCGAGGAAAGCTTCGACGTGGTGATCGTGGGCGGCGGCATGGCGGGCTGCGGGGCGGCGCTGGCGGCGCGTGAGCAGGGTCTTAAGGTGGCGCTGGTGCAGGACCGTCCGCTGTTCGGCGGCAATGCCAGCCAGGAGATCCGGGTCCACACGATCGGCATCCACGGCAAGGGTGCGGGCCTGCTGAAGAAGATCGACACCAAGCACTATCCCAACGGCCATGCCGACGCGAAGCTCGACCAGGTGAAGCGCGAGGAGTCGCTCAAGAAGTCCGGCACGTCGCTTTTCGCCCACCACATCGCGGTGGGTCTCGGCAAGGACGGCGACCGCATCACGAGCGTCGAGGCGCGGGAGGTGAAGAGCGGTGTGATCAGGCGCTTCGTCGCGCCGGTGTTCATCGATGCGACCGGCGATGGCTGGCTCGGGTTCTGGGGCGGTGCCGACTACCGGGAAGGCCGGGAGGCCGAGTCGGAGTTCGACGAGGGCTGGGACAAGCACGGCGAACTGTGGGCGCCGAAGGAGGCCGACAACCGGGTGATGGGCACGAGCGTGTTGTGGAACTCGAGGAAGACCAAGCAGCGCGTGACCTTTCCCAAGGTGCCGTGGGCGATGCCGGTGGCCAAGGACCACGTGGCGACCGCGGGGGAGTGGTACTGGGAATACTCCGACAACGAACTCGACCAGATCAAGGACGCCGAGCGGATCCGCGACCACGTTCTGAGGGCGATCTACGGTTCCTTCGCCAATGCCAAGAAGCACCCGAAGAACGCGACGGTCGCGCTGGAATGGGTCGCCTTCGTCGGCGGCAAGCGCGAGTCGCGCCGGCTGATCGGCGACTACCTTTACACGATGAAGGACGCGACCGAGCGGCGGGAGTTTCCCGATGCCGTGGTCGAGGAAACCCGCGAGCTCGACACCCACTACCAGCTCAAGGAGACCGGTTCGCCGTATGATTTCCTTTCGAAGGCGATCTTCCGCAAGACCGGCGGCACCTACTACATTCCATTCCGCTGCTTCTATTCGAAGGACATCGCCAACCTGATGATGGCGGGGCGCTGCTTCAGTTGTTCGCACATCGGTCTTTCCGGCCCGCGGGTGATGCTGACCTGCGGCCAGATGGGCATCGCGACGGGCTATGCGGCGGCGCTTTGCAAGAAGCACTCGGCCCTTCCGCGCGAGGTCGGCAAAAAGCATGTCGCCGAGCTGCGGAAGCTGATTGGCTACGACGCGTGATCCGGCATGTCGTCAACTTCGGGCTGCTGTTCGCCTTCCTCGGGCTGGCGGTGACCGGAGTGATGGCCTTCACGCTGCCGTTCTCGATCACGACGACGCGGGTGCACATCGTCTTCGGCGCGCTGACGCTGCTGCTGGTGGTCATGCACCTCGTCTCCCGGACGCGGTATTTTTCGGGAAAGCTCTCCGGCAAGGGATCGTCGCGGGGGATGGTCGGCGCGGTGGCGCTCGCGGTCGGCATGGTCGGCGCGGTGGCGGTGGCCGGTTGGTGGCCGACCGGTGCGGCGGTCGATCTCGGCTACGAATCGCGGAACCGCGAGGCGATCGTGCGCGAATCGCCGCTGGCCGGGTTCCTCGATGATGGCGCCACCCGCTGGGTGGTGCGTGAACCGTCCGACCCGGAACTGCCGTCCCTGGCCCTGGCGATGCGCCTCATGGGTGATCCGGCCGTCGCGGTATGGGCGGAAAGCACCACCGGCACGATGATCGAGACGCTCTACCTGCCCGAGGCGCGGGCCTACTCGGAGCATGTCGAGGGGGGCGGAGTGGCGACCGGACGCCATCGCCTCCTGCCGATCTGGAGGCACCGCTACACGATGGTCTCCGGGGTCGAGCCGAGCGGCGAGGTCGACCTGTATTCCGCCGCCACGCGGACCCATTCCTTCCAACTGGAGAAGCACCTGCGGGAGGGCAAGGAGTTCGTGTTGTGCGTGGAGGTCAACGCGGTGCGGGATCCGAACGAAACCTGGCCGGACGAGGAGTTGGGTCAGCCTTCGCTGCTCTACACGGGGTATTTCGAGCCCGGCGACGGCGGCTACTCGCTGCTCGAACTCACCGCCCACGGCGGCGAGGCCACCGACGGTGGCACGCTGGCCTACGATTTCGAGGGCATCGACAGTGCGGGGGCCGTGGTTGATCTGCTTCTGGCGAAACTGGGATCATGGCAAGCCGACGGACAGGCTTCCGGCGATCCGGAATGATCGGGGTGGGTCTCGAAACTCCTGTCACAGCCTCGGAACCGGGTGCAAAGTGACCATGTCATGAAGGCTTGCCCACATTTGCCCATCACCTGTGCCATCGCATACCTCGGAGTCGCCGGGGTGGCGCTTTCTCTGAGTCTGGCGCCTCCACGTCCGCTCTCGGAGCGCGTCGCCGAGGCCGAGAAGATCTTCGTCGGGACCGTGGTCAACCGGGTCGAGAAGGATGGCTGGGTGCGGGCGGAACTGCGCGTGGACACACCGCTGCGAAGGGTCGAGGCCAAGCAGAAGGTGCCGGTGGTCTGGCGGCCGAAGATCCGCGATGTCATCCTCTTCGATGCCGAGGAAGGCCGGAGGGGAATCGCGATCCTGAAGGACAAGCACGAGGGCCGATACTGGCTGCGCGCGGACAAGTTCGAAACGGTCGAGAAACTGGAGGAGGTGAAGAAGCTCGTCGCCGAAAACCCGGAGGCCGATGCGGATGTGCCGACGTTCGAGGAGTGGATGAAAGCGGGGAAGCCGATTCCCAAGGACCGTGCGTTCACGGGCGGCACGCCGTGGTTCGACGAGACGACCGGCAAGCGGCGCTCGGCGGAGGAGGTTTATGAGATGCTGTATGGAAGGCGGCGGTGAATCAACTGGCGAGGTATTCGTCCGGCGTCACGACCGCGATGTCGGTGTCTCCAGGAAAGTCCGATGGGTTCCGGGTGATGAAGTGTGAGGCCTTCCACGCGCGGGCGCCCTGCCATTGAAGGGCGTCCTCGAAGTCCGCCATGCCCGACGCAAGTGCTTGATCGACTTCCGTCGATCCGATGCTTGCGATTCCGACGACCTTGCGGAGTTCGCGAAAGAAGCGCAGAACCCTTGGTTGCTCGGGCTTGCGTAGGATGTAGGCGATGTCGGAAAGAGTCAGTGCGCTGACAGCGACCGTGGCGGCGCCGGATTTGGCAAGGGTGAGCACCCGCAGCGAGTCGGAGACGAATGGCATACGATTCTCCAACACGTCGAGCAGGACGTTGGTGTCGATGAAAAGCCTATCCATGCTTCTCAAGAATTCGCTCCGAACGGGCATCGAAAGGCTTGGGGCGATGCAGAAGACCAACGAACTCGCGAAGTTCGGGCCAGTTCACGGAAGCCTGCTGCATTTCGTCCGCTTCGCCGGGGAGCGAATCAATCAAGGCGGTGAATAGGGCCGAAACACTGGTGCCGTGGCGCCTGGCATAGGATTTCGCCTTTCTCACGGTTTCCTCGGGAACCGAAAGGGTGAGTTTGTTCGGCATACGTGCATGGTAATCCACTGATACGTATTAGCAAGGCGGATAGGCCTCGGATCACTCAAGGCCCTTGCGTTTTCGCCAGTCCTCCGAGATCCGATGGCAGGTCGGGCAGCGCCAGGTGAGATGACGGATGCCTGAACTGCAGAGCAGGTAGGCCTTGCCGTCGTTCGGGCAGATCCGCGGAATGCTGCCCTTGAAGAACGAGTCGGGATAGTCCAGCCCCGACACACCCTTTTCAATCCGTCGCTCCATGGCCTCGTGGTGGAGCGGGCAGATCGAAGCGTCGTACAGGACGTGATCGCCATCGGAGATCCGGACGAGGGTATGGTCGATCCAATCGCGGTCGGAGCGACCCCGGCGGATGGACGCCCTCAGGAATTCCGCGCGGTAGCTTTTCGAGGTGTCGATCGCACGATGAGGCAGGGCTCTCTCCGGCCATTCGACAGCGGTAACCGGCAGATTGCCAACGGGATGAACGGTGGCAGTGGTGATTCCTTGGGTATTCTCGAACGAAAGTCCTGCCGAAGTCACGAGGCGACACTCTCGGTGATCCTCCGAGTAGCGGACGCAGTCGTGGAGGATGGGGCCGCAGCCCGCGAGGATGAGAGTCGTCGCACAGACGCCTGGCATGAGTGACTTCATCGGAGGAGAGTCACGGTTTTTCCGGCAGTGACTGGAGCGCTGCCTGAAGGACCGGGTCGTCCCAGCCCTCGATAATCTTGCTTTCCTCCGGAGTGAGGCTGGCGCGTCGGAATGAGAGCGAGGTCTTCTCCCGGATGTCGTCCGTGATCCCGACCACGACATCGGGCGTGACACCGGTGAGGTGGGGCGTGCTGCCACTAGGCGTGTGGTAGGTGGCGATGGTCAGGCGCAGGGCGGTGCCTCCGCCCATGGGGATGATGTTCTGGACCGAGCCCTTGCCGTAGGATGTTTCGCCGACGATCACGGCCCGGTTGAGATCCTGAAGCGCCCCGGCGGTGAGTTCGGAGGCGGAGGCCGACAGGCGGTCGATGAGAACGGCGATGGGGTAGTCGCGTTCCCGGCGCTGGCGCTCGGGTGTGGAAAGGATTTCCGGCTCCATCTGGCGGCCACGGGTGGTGACCACCTCCGTGTCCGGCGGCACGAAGAGCCCGAGAATCCGCACGGTCGCCGGCAGCGAACCGCCGGGATTGCCGCGCAGGTCGAGGACGAGGCGCTTCATGCCGGCATCCTCCATCTCGTCGAGGGCGGCTTCCATTTCGCGCGGGGCCGCATCGGTGAAGGACGAAAGGCGGAGGTAGCCGGTCTGCTTGTCGTCGAGCAGGCGGGATTCGGCCACGGCGCGCTGGTCGACCGCACGGTGGGTGAGGGTCACGTCGACCGGCTGTGGCTCGGCGGGCGACTTGAGCTTTAGGGTGACTGTGGCGCCTGGTTCGCCGGCGAGGCGGGCGAGCAGGGTGGGAAGCTCGAGATCCGCGGTCGGGTGGCTGTCGATATCGAGGATGGCCGAGCCGGGGAGGAGTTCGGCGGCGGCGGAGCCGGGCAGGACGTTGGCGACGTATGGTCCGTCGTCGCGCAGGCCGAGAGTGAGGCCGAGTGAAGGGACGTGCGGGTCGAGGTCGGGATGCGCCTGCATCGCCGCCGCCATTTCCGGATGGATGAAGGACGAATGGGGGTCGAGCGAGGCGAGCACGCCCTCGAGGGCGTGGTTGACGAGACGGTCGTAGGCGAGCTTGTCGACGTCCGGATGGCGCTGTCGGACCTGCTCGAGGACTTCGACGAAGCGCTCGATCGCCGGATAGGCGGCCTCGTCGGGGTCGGGTAGGGAGGGTGGCTCGTCCGCGAGGATGGGAAGGACAAGCAGCGGGAGCAGCAGGCGGCGCATGCCGGCATTCAAGCGCTTGCGGCAGCCGCCAGCAAGCTCACGCGGCGTTGCGGCGCTTGCGGATGAGCGGCGGCTTCTCGCCGATGACGACGGCGCGGTTGATGGTGACCGACTCCACGTCGTCGCGCGAGGGAAGCTCATACATCAGGTCGAGCATGGGCCGCTCGAAGATCGAGCGCAGCGCCCGGGCGCCGGTGCCGCGGCGAACCGCCTCTTCGGCGAGGGCGCGCAGGCCGTCCTTGGTCACCTTGAGCTTGGCGCCCATCAGCGAGAGCTGTTTCGAATACTGCTTCACCAGGGCGTTCTTCGGCTCGGTGAGCACGGTGACCAGTTCGTCCTCGGTGAGCTGGCGCAGCGAGGAGATCACGGGCAGCCGGCCGATGAACTCGGGGATGAGGCCGAAGTGAAGCAGGTCCTCGGGCTCGGTGAGTTCGAGCAGGTCGCGATCATGTTCGTCACTTTTTTCCTGAATCCCGTGGAAGCCGAGCGCGCTGCGGCCGAGGCGGCGCTGGATGATGTCGGGCAGGCCGACGAAGGCGCCGCCGCAGACGAAGAGGATGCGCTCGGTGTTGATCTGGATGTATTCCTGCTGCGGGTGCTTGCGGCCGCCCTGCGGCGGGACGTTGCAGATGGTGCCCTCGAGGATCTTGAGCAGCGCCTGCTGGACGCCCTCGCCCGAGACGTCGCGGGTGATCGAGACGTTGTCGGTCTTGCGGCCGATCTTGTCGATCTCGTCGACGTAGATGATGCCCTGCTCGGCGCGCTCGACGTCGAAGTCGGCGGACTGGAGCAGGCGGAGGATGATGTTTTCCACGTCCTCGCCGACGTAGCCTGCCTCGGTGAGGGTGGTGGCATCGACGATGCAGAAGGGCACGTCGAGCAGGCGGGCGAGGGTGCGGGCGAGCAGCGTCTTGCCGGAGCCGGTCGGGCCGAGCAGCAGCACGTTCGACTTCTCGATCTCGACGTCGGCGAACTCCTCGTCGGCGTTCTCCTGCCGGAGGCGCTGGTAGTGGTTGTAAACCGCGACCGCGAGGACCTTCTTGGCCTGCTCCTGGCCGACGACGAAATCGTCGAGGCGGCGGCGGAGCTCGGCGGGCGGAAGCAGCCGGGCGTTCGCCGTGTGGGAAGGGCGGTGGGGGCCCGAGCCCTCGGCTTCGGCGAGTTCCTTGTCGAGGATGTTCGAGCAGACCTCGACGCATTCGTTGCAGATGTAGACCCCCGGTCCGGCGATCAGTTTCTTGACCTCCGAGTGGCTCTTTCCGCAGAAGGAGCACATTGTGAGATTCGACGCTCGTGCCATGGTTTTGCTCGGGAAATGGAAACGGGATGGGCGGAATCACTCCCGCGCCACCCCGTGATGATAGCGGATATCCGCTCAGGCGTCTTTCTTTTTTCCGTCATCGGAATCGCCGGCGGCCTCCTTGACCGCGTCCGGCAGCTCCTTGCGGCTCTCCAGCACCTTGTCGACCAGGCCGTAGGCCATCGCCTCCTCGCCGGTCATGTAGTTGTCGCGATCCGAGTCGCGCTCGACATCCTCCACGGATTTTCCGGTGTGCTTGGCGAGGATGCCGTTGAGGCGTTTCTTGAGATTGAACATGAAGCCGATGGTCCGCTCGACGTCCGAGGCCGTGCCCTGGGCGCCGCCGGAGACCTGGTGGATCATGACGTGCGAGTTCGGCAGGCAGAAGCGCTTGCCCTTGGTGCCGGCGGTCAGCAGCACCGAGCCCATCGAGGCGGCGATGCCGATGCAGTAGGTGTTCACGTCGCAGGTCACGAACTGCATCGTGTCGTACATCGCGAGGCCGGCGGTGACCGACCCGCCGGGCGAGTTGATGTAGATGTGGATGTCCTTCTTCGGATCCTGCATCTGCAGGAACAGGAGCTGGGCGATCACCGAGTTGGCGACGAAGTCGTCGATCGGAGTGCCGATGAAGATGATGCGGTCCTTGAGGAGCCGCGAGTAGATGTCGAAGGAACGCTCGCCGCGGCCGTCCTGTTCGATGACGACGGGAACGTAGTAGTTGTTGCGCGGGCCGAGGGCCTGCGGGCTGGCGGTGGGAAAGGAGCTCATGATTCCTGTGAACTTTCCTCCGGAGTTCCGGAGACTTCCTCGACGTTGGCGTGCTCAAGGATGAAGTCAATGGCCTTGCCCACCAGCATCGAGTTGCGGACGCCGGGCAGGCGGCCCTGCTTCTGCATGTCGCGGATGAACTTCTTCGGGTTCTCGTTCCGCGACTGCGCCATGCGGGCGAGGTGCTGGACGAGTTCCTGGTCCGGGACCGCGAGGTTCTCGCGGTTGGCGATCTCCTGGAGGATGAAGTTGGTCTTGAGGTTCGTGCGGGCCTGCATGCCGGCACTGGCGAAGATCTCCTGCTGCTGGGCGGCGATCTCGTCCTCGCTCATGCCCGACTGCACGCCGCGGCGGACCATCGAGTCGGCCTGGCTCTGGGTCTCCTGCTGGAGCAGGCCCTGCGGCAGCTCGAAATCGACCTGGCTGTTGAAGTACTCGACGATCTGGTTGACCTTGAGGTCCTCGATGCGGCGGCGCTTTTCCATGCCCGCCTGCTCGCCGATCATTTCCTTGAGCTTGTCCATGCTCTCGGCGCCGAGCTTGGCGGCGAAGTCATCGTCGAGATCGGGAAGATCCATGGTCTTCAGTTCCTTCACCGCCACGGAGAAGACGACTTCCTTTTCCCGCAGCTCCTCGACCGGGAAGTCGGCGGGGATGGTCACGGTGAGCTCCTTCTCGTCGCCCGGTTTCGAGCCGGTGAGCTGCATCGCGAATCCCGGCAGGAAGGATTCCTCGTCAATCTTGAGCCAGAAGCCCTCGCGGCCGGCGAGGTAGCCGACGGGCTTGCCGAGCGCCTCCTCGATGGGCTGGCCGTCGAGGGTCGAGCTGTAGTCGATGACCGCCAGATCGCCCTCCTCGGCGGAACGGTCCTCGATGTCGGTGTAGTCGGCGAAGCGTTCCCGCATTTGTCCGAGCTGCTGAGCGAGCTCCGCATCGGTCAGCTCGGACGGCGGGACCCGGAGGGAGATGCCCTTGTATTCCGGAAGTTCGATGTCCGGGGCGAGGGTCAGCATCGATTCGAAGGTGACCGAGCCGTCCGGCGTCTCGGTGTAGGCGGTGGGGCGGCCGAAATCGATGACCTTGAGCTCTTCCTTCTGCAGGGCCTCGTCGAAGGCCTTGCGGGTGAGGCGGTCCTCGAGTTCCTCGGAAATCTGGGGGCCGAAGCGCTTCTCGACGACGGCGCGGGGAGCCTTGCCGGGGCGGAATCCCTGGATGCGGGCCTGCTTGGCGTAGATCTTGACGATGCTGTCGCGTTCCGAGCGCACGTCGTCGGAGGGGACCTCAACCCGGAGGGTGGCGGTGCAGTTCGGCTGCTTGTCGACGGTGATGTTCATGGATCTGGTCGGGAAGGGCCGCGGGACCCCGCGGCGGGGGCGGGAACCTAAGGAGTCGGCCGGTGGCTTGTCAAAGCGAAGTAGCGGACCCTTCCGGGCGTGGAAGAGCCGACATGGGCCTTGACGTGGCGGGGGTCGGACGGGTTTCATGCGCCATCGCTGCAGCACATGGGTATTTCAATCCTTTCTAGCATGAGGCGCGCGCTCGGAGGGGCATGCGGAGTGGTTCTGGCAACGGCTGTTTTTCTCGGCTTCGGTGTCGAGAAAGGGGCGGCTCAGGATTTCGAGGGCAAGAAGGTCACCTCGGTCGATTTCCGGTACGAGGGAGACCGCACCGCCGTCGACGAGGCCCGGCTCCGCAACAACATCCAACTGCGCGCCGGAGCGACCTACCTGACCGACACCATCGACAACGACATCCGCGCGCTTTACGAGTCGGGATTCGTCGATGACGTGCGGGTGCTTGCCGAACCGGTCGGCGCGAACGGCGTGCGGGTGGTCTACTCGGTGGTGCCCCGCAGCGAGATCGTCGGCGTGGGCTTCGTCGGCAACTCGGTCTTTTCGGACACCAAGCTGGCCAAGGAGTCGAAGCTCAAGGCCGGCGGCGCCCTGAGCGATCAGATGATCCTCGATGCCCGCGAGAACCTCGAAACCCACTACGAGAAGGCGGGCTATCCCGACGTCATGATCACCCACCGGGTCCAGCCCTCGCCCTCGGGCAACGGGTCGGAGCTGATCTTCGTGATCGACGAAGGGGTGAAGCGCGAGATCCGCGACATTCGCTTCGAGGGCAACACCGCCTTCGACGACCGCACGCTGCGCCGGCAGATGAGCGTGAAGGAAAAGGGTCTCTTTTCCTTCTTCACCCGCTCCGGGCGCTTCGAGGTGGACCAGCTCGACGAGGATCTCGAGGCGGTCCTCGATTACTACCGCTCGAAGGGCTACCTGCGGGTCAGCAGTCCCGGCATCCGGCGCGAGCCGGTCGGTGACGGCCGGACGGACCTGGTGATTCCGATCAGCGAGGGCGACAAGTACACGGTCAAGGGCGTGGGCTTCGGCCGGATGACGGTCTTCAACGAGGACGAGCTTTACCCGGCGCTGACCCTCCAGGGGGGCGACGCCTACAATTCCAAGAAGATGCGCGCCGACATGACGACCATCCGTAGCTACTACGGTTCCCGGGGTTATGCGGACGCGACGGTCACCCCCGACATCCGCGACGCCGGGCCGAACCAGGTCAACGTGATCTACCAGATCACCGAGGGCAGCCGCTATCGCGTCGGCAACGTGAACATCGAGGGCAACACCAAGACCCAGGACCGCGTGATCCGCCGGGAGGTTCCGCTCAAGCCGGGTGACTACTTCAACTCGGTCGAACTCGAAACGACCGAGTCGCGGCTCCAGGGCCTGCAGTACTTCGACCCGGTTTCGGTGACCTCGTCACCCAGCAGCCGCGGCGGGAACTATCGTGACGTGGACATTCTCGTCGGCGAAGGCCGGACCGGTTCGATCTCCGCCGGCATCGGCTTCAGCTCGATCGACAACGTGGTTGGCTTCGTCAACCTCGAGCAGTCCAACTTCGACATCACCAATCCCTGGTCGTTCACGGGTGCGGGCCAGCGCTTCGCGATGAACATGCGCCTCGGTTCGGAGCGGACCGACTTCTCCATCTCGCTCACCGAGCCCTGGTTCATGGGGCAGCAGCTCGCGCTCACCGGCGAACTCTTCTATCGCGACTCGCAGTATTTCTCCGACTTCTACGAGCAGACCAATGCCGGCGCCGCCATCTCGGTGCGCAAGCCGCTGACCGAGAACACCTACATCACCGGCGAGTACCGGATCGAGAACGTGGAGATCGATCTCGAGACCGCGGTCTTCACGCTCAACGCCCTCCGCCCGCCGGGCACGCCTCCCTCGCTGCTGATTCCGGAGGCCGGCGACTACCTCCGCAGCGCCGTCAGCGCCAACTGGATCTACGACACCCGCGACGCGCTGATCGTCCCGCGGCAGGGAACCAAGGTGGACATCGGAGTCAGCGTGGCGGGCACTTTCCTCGGTGGCGACGTCGATACCTTCGGCCTGACCATGCGCGGCCAGCAGTACTGGAACCTGCGCTGGGATTCGATCCTGTCGATCCAGGGCGAGCTCGCCTTCGTCGATGCGACCAGCGGGACGGTGCCCATCTTCGACCGTCTGTATCTCGGGGGAGCCCGCACCCTGCGTGGCTTCGATTTCCGCGATGTCGGCCCCCGCGACCCCGTGACCGGCGAAGTGGTCGGCGGCCAGTCGCTCGGCTTCTTCTCGGTCGAATACACCATTCCGGTCATCGATCAGGTCCGGCTGGCGGCATTCTACGACATGGGCTTCGTCAATCCGTCGGCCTGGGATCCGGATCCGAGCGATCTCTACAGCGACGTCGGCATCGGTGTGCGGCTCAAGCTGCCGGTCAGTCCCGTGCCGATCGCGCTGGACTATGCCATTCCGGTCGAGAGCCCGGATCCTCTGGCCGATCAGGGGGGACGCTTCCAGTTCTCGCTGCAGTACGAGTACTGAAGCCCTCCGGCTGAAGAGCCCGGCGGTCAGGCCCAGCCGATGAAAGCCACGCCGGAACCGTCCGGCGTGTTGAAGTGTTCCCGGTCGAAGCTCCGCTTGCGAAGGTAGCCGAGGGCCGCCCGCGAGCCGTCTTCGGAAGCGCCGGGAGAGACGCTGGTGAGGTGCCCGACCTCGCCTTCCTCGTCCATCAGGGGAGCGGGGCGCGTGGCATCGGTGGAGAACCGCGCGAGTCGTCGGTTCACCCGTCCAACCGATTTGATGCGCGATAGGACTTCCTGACCGATGTAGCAGCCCTTGTCGTAGCCGATGGCGTGCCGGTCGAGTCCGGCCTCCGGTGGCAGCATGCCTTCTTCCAGTTCGCGTCCCCAGGCCGGGATTCCGGCGGAAACCCGCAGCGTCTCGGCTTCATCATCGGAAATGGGGTCATCGTCCGGCTCGCTGCCGCAGGGATACCAATGATCGACACCCTCGCCGAACGGGCCGGCGGCGGTCCGCGCGAATGCCGCGCCTTCGAGAGGGCCCTCGGCATGGACTCGAACCCATCGGCCGGTCAGGTCCTCGATCTCGACCTCGTCGGCGATCAGGTATCGCTCGAGCCGTGCGATGATTTCGACGGCGCGTCCGCTGGGCCCGGCGACCCGGATGTCGCTCTCGTCGTCTCCCTGGAAAACGGAAACGGTGAACTGAAGCCGGCCTTTGGCATCGGTGATGCAGGAGAGCCGCGCGTCCGCGCCGAGGTTTCGGACATCCTGGGTGAGCTGTCCGTTCAGGAAGCGCACGGCGTCGGGACCGCGAAACGCGAGCAGGGCGGGGATTTCGGCCTTGAGATGCCGGATCATGGGTTCCTGACGGATGGGCCCCTCCGCCCGACGCGTCCGTGTCGGCCTCGGATCACCGGGCTGTCGAGGGGCCGATCAGCGCTCATGGTTCCTCTTCCCGCTTGAGGGCGAGTTCGGACAATTCGGCGGCCTTCTTGTGGATCTCGACGATCTTTTCGGGCTTCGGAGCCTCTCCTTCTTCGAGCAGCATTTCCGAACGCATGCCGGAAAGCAGATCGCGCATCTCGATGAAGTTGGGTCGTTCGGCGACCCGGGGTTCGAGCGAACCCACGATCGAGGCGTAGTAGTCGGCAATGTCCTCCCTCATCACCTCGCGTGCCCGTTCCTCGCTGAATTGCTTCTCGACCGCACCCGAGGCCACATGCAGCGCCCGGATCCAGCCGCCCAAAGAGATCAGGTGGGCCAGGTCGGCATCCCTCAGGGTGACGAGTTCCATCTCGACGTCCCTCTGGGTCGCCGAGAGCTCTTTCTTGAGCTTCTCGACCTCTCCCTTCTCGGCCGATTCGAGCAAGGCGGCGGCGTGCTGGTTGATCCGGTCGCCCGCACCGAGCGCCTTGGCGTAGCGGGTGAGTTGCGATGCGAAATCCTCGACTTTGTTGAGTTCGCCGACCTGGACCACCAGGAACCCGTCGGCGATCAGGAATCCGAGCTCGATGGCAAGATCCGCCCGGTTCAGCGGCATCTTGTCGGGAGTCTTGCGGGGGTGATCCGCGAGGGGCAGGGGTGCCAGCGATTCCAGCGAGTCGAAGATCCTGGAGATCGACGGGGCGGTGAATTCGTTGATGGCCAGTTCCTCCCGCACGTGCGGGTCGGCCAACAGGTCGGGCGGAATCTCCTTCCGGAAGTCGTCCGGTTCATCCTCGGCGGCGACCGGCGTCGCCAGAATCAGGACGAATCCCAAAGCCTTCAGTGCCTTCATGGCGGCAATGTGGCAGCAGAAAACGCCCGGGGCAACGGGAATGCACCGATTCCGGGGAGTTCTGCGCGCTTGACCCCGGGGCCCTTTCGTGTTGGCCTGCGGCCGGGTGGAAGTCCACCCGGTTTGGGTCCAAAGCCTCCGCCCCCGGTTTTGGCCAAGTTCAAGAGCTGGTTTCACATCAATGCCAGCTTCCTCCTTCGCGTCCCTCTGACTCATCAACCGACGATCGCCATGGAACTGTGGTCCTCACCCCTCTGGTATGCCTCCTACATTCTCGTGCTTCTCGGACTGTCGGGATACGGGATGCACCGGCTCGGCATCGTCTATCTGTATCTCAAGCATTCACGCAAGAAGCCGGAGCCTCTCCGCCGCTTCGAGGAGCCCCCGCTGGTGACCGTCCAGCTCCCGGTTTTCAACGAACTCCACGTCGTCGACCGGTTGCTCGACTCGGTCTCGAAACTCGACTACCCCAAGGACAAGCTGCAGATCCAGGTGCTCGACGACTCGACCGACGAGACCACGGAGATCTGCAGGGCCGGGGTCGAGCGTCTCCGGGCACGCGGTTTCGACGCCGAACTGATCCACCGGACCGACCGGACGGGCTTCAAGGCCGGGGCGCTGGAGAACGGCACCCGGTCCGCCAAGGGCGAGTATCTTTTCATCCTCGATGCCGACTTCGTCCCGAATCCGGACGTTCTGGAGAAGACGATCCACTATTTCTCCGATGACAGGATCGGCATGATCCAGACCCGCTGGGGGCATCTGAACCGGACCTTCAACCTGCTGACCCGCATCCAGGCGATGTTCCTCGACGGCCACCTGGAACTCGAACAGACCGCCCGCAACCGCAGCGGCCGCTTCTTCACCTTCAACGGCACCGCCGGCATCTGGCGCAAGTCCTGCATCGCCGACGCCGGTGGTTGGGAGCACGACACCCTGACCGAGGACATGGACCTCAGCTACCGCGCCCAACTCAAGGGCTGGCGGTTCATCTTCCTCAAGGAGGTCGAGACCCCGGCCGAACTGCCGGTCGACATGGACGGCTTCAAGAGCCAGCAACACCGTTGGACGAAGGGCTCGATCCAGGTCTGCAAGAAGGTCCTGCCGGCGATCTGGCGCAGCGACGCGCCGATCTACGCCAAGCTCGAGGCCACCGCCCACCTGACCTCGAATTTCGCCTACCTCCTGCTCATCTGCCTCTGCTTCCTGATCTACCCGAACCAGCATGCCGCGCCGGATTTCGGTCCGCTGACCTACTACATCGTCAACGTGCCGATCTTCTTCTTCGCCTCGGTTTCGGTGATCGT
>CALGOH010000244.1 GCA_937957985.1 uncultured Verrucomicrobiae bacterium | reverse complement strand
GCGCCGAATACACCTGCCAGCGCACCGCGTTGGCGCTGTGGCCGAGAAAGCTCGAGAGCCTGAGGCTCTGTTTGACCTGCTTGAAGAACACCTCGATGTCCCAGCGCCGGCGGTAGAGGTCGCATACCGACTGCGGACTCCACGCGAGGTTGTTGGTGAGGAATACCATCACCCGCCACTCGCCGTCGACCTCCACCCACGCCTCGACGCGGCGCATGCGCATCCCTTTGTGCGTACCCTGCAGCGCCACGATCTGGTCCTTGAGGATGTTCACGTGGGCCTTGGTGAGATCCTTGACGGCCCGCCACTTGAGATTCTTCCTGGCGCGGGTGACCCACCACACGCCGCGCGCGTCGAGGTCGGAAAGGTGGAGGAGGTCGAGGTACGCCCTGTCGAAGACCACGATCTCCCCGGGCTGCACGCCCGCGCAGAGCTCGCGGGCCCGCCTGTTGTCGTTGTGGGCGGCGGTGTCCACCACCGCGAAGCCCGGCAGGAAGCTGTGCAGGTCCAGCCGCAGGTGCATCTTGGCCGCCGCCTTGCGGCGGCGGTGCCGGGCCCAGTCCATGCAGTTGGCGACCAGCTCCATGACCGTCGAGTCCACCGCGTGGATCCTGACCTTGAAGCGCCGCAAGAGCCCCTTGCCCTTCCGTCCGGTGGCAAAGGAGGGGCTGGCGTGCTGGAGATGGCCGAGCACCGACCAGAAGAGCTTCTCGATGAACAGGGCGTCACGTTGCCGATTGGCGTGCGACAGGGTGTTGCGCGCCGGCGGGGTCAATCCGAAGCGGGCGAGCGCCGCCGCCTTGAGCCGCAGCCAGTCGCACACGTCGTTGAGACCGATGGCGTGGGAGAGCTGGGCGAAGAGCATCGCCGCGAGGTGGCTGGTGACACTGAAGCTGCGGGCCTTGGCATCGACCCCGGTCTCACGGGCATGCCGCCCGATGAGGTGCCGCGGAATGAAATTGAGAACCTGCTTGAGAACGACGACGTTGGCCCGGGTTGGTGTTGGTTTGTTCATACACCCCTACCGAGTGGCAGGGACTTCAACCCGGCACCAGCCCGCTTCCACTCCTCAAAGCCATCCCGTCCCGTGGGATGACTGTGATTCCAGAAGAGTTGTTTGGTGGCTACGCGCAGACAATGTTTGTGGTTCGAGTTGGGGATGACCTGAAGCTTGTAAAGGAAGCAACCGAACAGCATCTTATTGCTAAGGAGTATCCAGATTTGTTGCCGGGCGGCAATGCGGCCCATGAAGATTGGACTGATGAATAGAAGTAACTAGTGTTATGAAAATCGAAAAGTTCGTGGTTTTGTTTGTTGCGGCGACCTTCATCATCGGTCGTGCTGCAGAAGAAGGCGGTGGCTTTCCTGAGTTCGATGAGAACCTCGTTCTGATCAAGGTATTGAGCGTTGAACCGCTTTCCGTGGAAGAGGCAGTTGCTGAAGGCTACGGGAGGAGGGCATCGATGGTGCATGAAGCGCAGGGCGTAGTGGAGGAGGTTTATGAGGGTGATCAACGCCTGAAAGGGCGTGTGTTCCGGTTGACACCTCCGCCTTACTTCGCCGGCAACCCTGCAAGGCTTACCCATACGGACTTGTCTTTTGATGGGATCTCAAGCAGGGATGGATTGCCTGTCGGTGCCGAGATCGTGCTCACGGTGATTCCCCGTGAGGATTTCGATCCCTCAAACCGAAATTTCAACCCGTACAACTTCCCGAAATTCTCCTGCTTCTATCTCCTTTTGGAGCAACCCAGGATGAGGGTGTATGGCGTCCGTTTTCCTGAGATCCTCGCGCGTCAGAAGCAGTGGGGCGAATACGTGCGGTCGCTGACCCTGATCAAGGACCCTGAGGATCTGAGAAACCGGGTTCGTCAGGGGATTTTCAGTCGCAACCCGCTGGTCGCGATCAGTTCGGTTCACTTTCTCGCGAAATTGGACGGTACCTTGCTGGCCGATTTTGCCCGGGAGCATCGGTTCTCCGACAAGCTCTCCTTCCATGCCAGGCTCGCGCTGGATCATGAGATGATCCTGCGTGAGGGCGAGAAGTGGAACGGCGATGACCATGGACGGTTCCTGGAACTCCTGACGGAGGAGTCCAAGGGCGTGCACAATGGTGATCATTTCCTCATCCAACGCCAGCGGCACATCGTAAGCGGGGCATGGTCGAAGGCCGAGGAGTGACTTCCGGGCTCCATCGCTTGTGGGCTGTCTGCCGCCGGCGCTTGACACCGAGGCCTCCGATGACGCCACCATGGGAAGTTCGAACCGGATCAGACCGGGCCTCTCCTTCAGGTCTTCTGAAGCGTGTCGTTTCGCAGCCCGCTCGGCGGAGAGCCGCATCTCCTCCGGCACATGGCTGCTGGAGAATGTCTCGGGGTGCAGCCGGCCTTGAGCTTGAGGCGGGATTCCGACGGCGCCCGACCGGGCCGCGTGCCACCACCAATCCGGGCCGTCTCCGGCTGTCCCGGAAGGGTTTGCCTCGCACCGTGCAGGCATTGTGTGTGTGCCCCAGAGCTGACTTGACTTTCAGGAGATGCAAGGGGACGCTTGGCTCGTCATTCATGGAAAGGAGAGAAGGTGAGTAACAACGATCTGCTTCACACCGAGAAGATCCTGGCGGATCGCAAGACGTTCTTCCTCGATCTGAAGGAGAACGCCCGCGGCAAGGTGGTCAAGATTACCGAAGATGTCGGCGGCAACCGCGACACCATCATGGTCCCCGCCGAGATTCTCGGTGATTTCATCGCGGCGCTCAGCGACATCAAGGCGACCGCCGACGGCGAGTAGGCCGCTTCCCCGCCGCGCCCGAGGTTGTTTCGGGAACCCGAAACAAACCTTTTCGTTCGCCCCCGGGCTGGTATGGTCCTCCCGCCGTGGACGACGAGAGGCGAGCGAAATGGATCCGGTGGCTGACCCTGCTGCTGATTGTCGGCGGCGGCGTGCTGGCGGGCTTTTTCATCGAGATCCCCGCGATCAAGGGCTTCGGCTCGGGAGCGGAAGAGGAGTCGGCGCTCGAACAGGTCGATCCCGAGAACTTCCGGGAGAAGATCTCCGCCGAGCACAAGCTGACGGTCATCAACATGATGAAGGACGGCAACCCCGACGCGGAAAAGCTGCAGGCGATCCTCGATCAGCTCGAGGAGGAAAACACCTTCGGCAAGAGGGTCGCCTACGCCGAACTCGACGTCGACGAGCACGGGAAACTGGCCGCGGCCCAGAAGGTCGATCTCGAGGACTTCACCGGCCAGCTCGATTTCTACGCCGCCGGATACCACCTCGGCACGCTGAAGGGCCCGGCCGAGCGGCCGAAGGTGGAGGAGACGATCAAACGCTACCTCGCGGGGCTGGTGAAGCGATTCGGACCCGGCTGGCTGCCCGACGTCGAGGGCCTGCAGCGGGCCGGCAAGGACGACGAGATCCTGCACGTGCAGCCCGCCGACCCCGTCGTCCCGGGCATGCAGCGCTCCTCCGGCGGGCTGGTGCCCGGCATGCAGCGGGCGAAGGAACCCACGACACCGGGTTCGGCCAAGGAAAAGCCATGAAGCGACTTGTTCTGATCTGCCTGCCTTTCGCGCTGACGGGGTGCGACAAGGTGATCGAGAAACTCCGGGGCTCCGAAGCCGAGACCGCGGCCGAAACGATGTCGCTCTTCACCACCGAGCTCTCCGAGGGCGAGATCGACCCGTTCATCGCCCGCCCGAACCAGGTCGTGATCCTCGATTTCGGGGCCACGTGGTGCGGGCCGTGCCGCAATCTCGCGCCCAAGCTAGAGAAACTGGCCGGTGAGTATCCGGAAAAGATCGCCCTGGGGAAGATCGACGTCGATCAGGCGGGTGCCGAGGCCGCCCGCTTCGGGGTGTCCGGCATTCCCGACGTGCGGATCTACGTCAACGGCCGGGAGGTCGACCGATTCACGGGCGACATCCCCGAGTCGAACCTGCGGGCAAGGATCGAGCCGCACACGGCATCGGTGAGCGGGTCCACCGGAACGCCGGAAGCCGGCACGCCGGCGCCCGCGGAAGAGGGATCGACGATCCAGCCGATGCAGGATGACTGGCTGCCGCCCGGCATGGAGCGGAAATAGGGCCGTTCAGTCGAGCAGGGCCTGCAGTTCCCAGGTTCGCTGCTCCCGCGGAGTGCCGGGACCGTTGTAGCCAAGCAGGCGGAAGCCCTCGCTCCCGAGATCGCGCTTCGCCAGTTCGGCTTCGAGACGCTCACGAGCCTGGGCGACATTCGCCTTTGAATCATCACCCTGCCACGCATAGCTCAGCACCCGGGCCGGCGCGACGTCGCGGATCTCGACCTTGGTGCCATCCCGCTTCCGCGGCTCGACCTTTCCGTTCTCGTAGAGAAACGCCATGCCGGACTGGCTCAGACCGCCGTCCTCCATCTTCATCGGCATCTCCACCGGGGCGGTCATCGGGATGTCGTTCTTCTTGATGTGCAGGAAGAGCGTCCAGAACGCGCTGGTCTCGCCCTTGCCATCGGTGAAGGCCGCCCGATAGGCCGGATAGCGCTTCTCGGTCACCTCGTCATAGGGTCCCGGCTCCGGCCAGCCCGCCGGCAGCGGAGCCTCATCGACGTAACGCTGACGCTCGTCCGCCGCTTCTTTCGCCTGCACGTTGCAGGCGGCGATCAGGGCGAAGAGAGGAAAGAACTTCTTTTTCACCCCGGGAAGAGACCTGGAAAACAAGCTGACGCAAATTCTTTGTCACCCCTCAGCCGAAAAGCTCGGAGAAGAACAGCTTCATGTGCTCCCACGAACGGCGGTCGGCGGTCTCCTGGTAGGCCGCTCCCTTCGAGGGATCGTCGCCCGCCATCTTCTGGGTGAAGGCATGCACCGCATCGGCGTAGGCGATGAACTGCCAGTCCGCCCCGGCCCCGTGCATCTCCTTCTGGAACGCGGCGACCTCCTCCGCCGGCACGTAGGGGTCGGCCGCTCCGTGGCAGACGAGGATCTTCGCCTTCACGCCGTCCGGCTTCGCCTCCATGCCCTCGGCCGCCCCGAGGCCGCCGTGAAAGGAAACGACGCCGGCGATGTCGGCGCCGGCCCGCGCGAGTTCGAGCACGCCGGTGCCACCGAAGCAGTAGCCGATCGCGGCGATCCTTTGCGGCTCGGTGCGTTCGTCCTTCCTCAGCACATCGAGACCCGCCATCAGGCGCGCCCGGAAAAGCTCGCGGTCGCCCTTGTACTTGCCGGCGTACTCGCCGGACTCCGGCGGCTGCGGGCGGATTCCCTTGCCGTAGATGTCGAGCGCGAAGACGTTGTAGCCCATCCCGGCAAGCTGCCGCGCTCGGGACTTCTCGTAGTCGGTGAGGCCGGTCCATTGGTGGACGATGAGCACGCCGGGCCGCTTGCCCTCGATCGAGTCGTCGTAGGCGTGGAAGCCCTCCAGGGCGGTGCCCCCGTGATCGTAGTCGATGACTGTTTCAACGATCCCGCCCAGCGACGGGAGGGCGGAAACGGCAAGGAGCAGCAGGATTCTCATGACCGATCATGAATCACCCGGAACCGGACCGCGTCAACGAAGGATCATCGGCTACGCGACCGGCTCACGATGCTTGACCCGCAGGCTGTCGCGGAACTCGCGGGCGAAATCGCGCTGGCAGCGGGCGTTGACGGCCGCCGTCACGGTCATCGCGATCACGGCCCCGATTCCCGCCAGCGCCATGTCCTTGTGGGCGTCCCACACGTCGCCCTGCGTCCCGAGGTAGGCCTGGCCGAGGTCGCCTCCGAAGACGCTCGCCGCCGCCCATTCGATCAACTCGTAGAGCATCGAGGTCGAAAGCACGAGGTCGAGCGGCAGGAAGTAGCCCCAGAAGCCTTTGGCATCCGCGATGCGGAGGAAGATTTCACGCATCGGATAGGCCATCAGCAGGCCGTAGAGAAAGTGAACCAGTCGATCATAGTGGTTCCGGCCACCGATCCCGATTCCCAGCCACTCGTCGTAAGGGACGTTCGAATAGGAATAGTGGGCACCGAGTTCGTGGAAGCAGAGGAAGATGAACAGCCCGGCATAGGATACCCGCGAAAAAGGGAAGCGCCGGGCGGTCAGAACGAGCAGGGGGACCGTGACGAAGACGAGCACGTTTTCCAGAAGCCAGTCCGCCCGATCCAGCGGAGCGACCGCCAAGATCAGGAACAGGATCAGGAACAAACCGAGCAGGACGGCGGGAAAACGACGGGATGGTCCCACGCCGGCCATCGGACACCAAGGAACGGCCGACATCAAGGCGGCCGATGGGTCACAGCTTCTCGATCCGGAACACCACCGGCGCGCTGTTGATGCAGTCGAGCTTCTCGATCTCGTCGAGCGTCTCCTGAAGCAGGCCGAAGCGGCACGAATGGAGCTGGAAGACCATGTCGACGAAGTCGGCGTCGGGGCTTTCCGGATTCACCGGCGAGTGGGTGCCGGAAATGCCGATCCCGGCGTCGGCCAGCATCTTCGCCACCTCGGCGATCACGCCCGGGCGGTCGGTCACGTCGAAGCGGACGTAGTAGGCGGTGCTGGTTTCCTCGACCGGCAGCAGGCGGCCCTGGTCGCGGTAGGGCAGGAAGCCGCGGGGGCCGGCCTCGCCCTGCAGCGAGCGCGCCGCCTCGACGAGGTCGGCGACGACCGACGAGGCGGTCGGATCCTGGCCGGCGCCTCGTCCGTAGAACAGCGACTCGCCGGCCGAATCGCCGTGCACGGCGACGGCGTTGAAGACGCCGTTGACGCTGGCGAGGATGTGGGTTCTCGGAATGAACGACGGCTGCACCCGGCACTCGACGGCACCGTCGGAATGCTCGCGGACGACCGCCAGAAGCTTGACCACGTATCCGAGGCGCGTCGCGAACTCGATGTCGATCGGGCGGACCTGCTCGATGCCGGCGACGTGGATCTTCGACGGGTCGATCGCGAAGCCGTAGGCCAGCGTCGCCAGCAGGATCGCCTTGTGGGCGGCGTCCCAGCCGTTGACGTCAAGGGCGGGATCCGCCTCGGCATAGCCGAGTTGCTGGGCCTCGCCGAGCGCCTCGGCGAACTCCAGGCCGGCGGTCGTCATGCGCTCGAGGATGTAGTTCGAGGTGCCGTTGATGATGCCGCACATCGAATGGATCCGGTTTCCGATGAAGGACTCCTGGACCGTCTTGATGATCGGGATGCCGCCGGCCACCGCCGCCTCGAAATGAATCGGGGTCCTGTGCTCGCGGGACAGCGCGAACAACTCGGTGCCCCGCTCGGCGAGCAGCGCCTTGTTGCCGGTGACGACCGGCTTGCCCGCACGCAATGCCGCCGCGACGATGTCGAAGGCCGTGTCGGTCCCGCCGACCAGCTCGACCACGATGTGGACCGCGGGATCGTCGACCAGCTCCCGCCAGTCGGTCGTGAGCTTGCTCTCGTCCACCGCCGCGACGCGCGCCTTGGACGGATCTCGGACCAGCACCCGGGCGAGCTCCAGCTTCACCGCGCCGCCGGTGCGGTCGGTGATGAGGCCGGCATTGCGCTCGAGGGTCAGGACGACCCCGGAGCCGACGGTTCCGAGTCCGGCCAGGCCGAGTCCGAGGGTGGGCGTGCTCACGCCGCGACCTTGACCGGACCGTCGCCCGCGCGAAAGCGCCAAATCGGGTCAGGCCGCGAACTGGGCGACGGCAGCCGCCCAGTCATCGTCCGGCGTGCCCGGCAGGCCCTGCTCGCAACGGCGCAGGTAGATGTAGAACGCCGCGGTTTCCAGCTCCTCCTGGCTGGGAGCGGGAGCGACCGCGATCGCCTTCGCGCTCTTCTTCGCCGCCTTCCTGGCGACTTTTTTCGTCACCTTCCTGGCCGCTTTCTTCGCGGTCTTCTTGGCGGCTTTCTTGGCGACTTTCTTGGTGCTCTTCTTGGCGGGCATGGCGGTGGTGAAAAGGTTGCGGGCGCGGATTAGCAGGGCGAATGCCAATGGCAAGCCCGACCCGCGGGAAAGCCGTTGATTGTCACGAAATCGTCCGGGCGTATACTTCCGGCGTGTCCGACGGCTATTCATGGAGCGACATGCGCGGCGAGGGGCCGACCCATCTACCGGGTCCGGACCACCTCGGCTGGTGGGCGATGGTCGCCCTGCTGATCGCGATCGTCCTCCATGTCATCGCCTTTTTCGCGCTCGGCCACATCCGCGTCGCACTCGGCTTCGAGGAGGCGGAAATGCTGCGCACCCAGCCGATCCAGCTCGACCAGGTCGAGATCCTGCCACCGGAAATGGACGAGCTCACGCCCGATCCCGAGCCGGTGGAGGTGAAGGACACCGCGACGCTGCTCGAGGAGATCGACGTCCTCGCCGCGCTTCCCGAGGATCACGAACTGGACATCACCCCGGAGACCATCGACCCGGAATTCGCCATCAAGCCGCAGCAACCGGTCGCCGAGGGCCAGGCGGAGGCGCTCGACCTGGACGTCGCCGCCGATTTCGACCTCGACACCGAGCTTCCCGAGCTGGGCCGCACCGAAGCTCCGCTGCCGCTCGCCGCGGAAGGTCAGGTCATCGTCGATCCCGGCGAGGTCTCCGCCGACGATCCGGCGCTCGACGCCTTCACCGAGGAGATCATCAGGAAGGGCGTCGAGGGCGGCGCGGCCGAAGGCACGCTCGACGGCGTCGTGACCCTCGACGACCTCGTCGGCCTCCCGGAGAACGTGCTGGTCGGCAAGAAGACGATGCTGCCCAGCGACCTGCTATTCGAATACAACAGCGCCGAACTGCGGGAGAGCGCGCGGGTGGGACTGATGAAGCTGGCCCTGCTGGTCGAGCGCAACCCCGGCCTCTACTGCTGGATCGAGGGCCACACCGACCTCTTCGGCGGCGACTCCTTCAACCTCGACCTCTCCCAGCGCCGCGCCCGATCGGTGAAGGAATACCTCACCGGATCATTGGGCCTTCCCGGCGAGAAGATCATCACCCGCGGCTACGGCAAGGCCCAGCCGATCATCGGCGGCGGCAGCGTCGACGAGCAGGCCCCCAACCGCCGCGTCGAGATCAAGATGCGCCGCACCCTGCCGCCGAAGGACGAGCCGGTGCTGGTGAACCCGCCTGAACCCGAGCCGGTGCCGCAGCCCGAGCCGCCCAAGGCCAGGCCGGTCGAACCCGAGCCCGGGCCGCCCGTGCTTGTCCGGCCCGACCCGCCCAAGGCCGTGCCGGTCGAGGAGCCCGACCCGCCGAGGGCCGTGCCCGTGGAAGAGCCCGCCCCACCGCGGGCGGTGCCGGTGGAGTAGCCGACAATGCGCGCGAAACCACCAGCGAGATACTGGGTCGCCGGAACCTTCTACTGCATCGCAGCACTTGCGGTCATCATCGCTGGCATCTGTTCCTTTGCTGGCGGTTTCGCTCTGTTCTTCGGAGATGGAGGCAACCCCGGACTTGGTTTCGTCTTTTGCCTTGGAGGGGTTGTTGGTTTGCTGATCCCTTGGGGGTTTTGCAAACTCACAGGTTGGATCGGCCATCGGAGATTCGTAGCAGCAGGAGTTGGAATCGGAATCGCCTTGTTGGTTGGTGCCATCGGGAGCTTTGCCTACATCAACGAACACACCGATCGCGGTGACTGGGGCTTGGGTGGGCTGATCGTGCTCGGTTACGGAATTCTGATGCTTCCGTTTGCGATTGCTGGACTTGGGTATTTTCTCTCGGCGCTTTTTGCGATCGGCCTCAAGCCTCGCCGAACCGATCGGCCAGAAGCCCCGTCAACCATGCCTGCCTGGATGGAATGATCCTCGGACTTGCATTTGCGTCGGATGCCACCTATCACCCGCCGCATGTCCACCAAGCGTCGCCTGCTCCGCGCCCTCGCCATCTGGCATGGGCCGGCCGCCGTGTGACGTGATCATTCCACCATCCCCACACGCCCGGCGCCCTTCTGGACCGCCGGGCTCTTTTGTTTCCGGCATCCCGAGGCGCCCCGCCCCGCACGATGACCTTCCACCCTTCCGAACGCCGCGGCATCGGCCTGATGCTCGCTTCCGTGGCCCTGTTCGCCGTCAATGCCCTGCTCATTCGCGGCCTGAGCCTCGCCGTGCCCGCGGCCGACGGCTGGGTGGCGTCGCTCTTCCGCGGCGTGATCGGGCTGGCGGTGGTCGCGGTGTTCTTCCGCAGCGGTTTCATGCCCGGCCACCTGTTCAAGAACCGCCTGCTCGCCATCCGGGGCCTGCTCGGCGGTTTCGGGATCCTCGTGCTCTACCTGACGGTCGTGGAACTCGGTGCCGGCCGCGCCGTCATCATCAACCTCTCCTACCCGATCTTCGGCTCGCTCTTCGCCGCGCTGTGGCTGGGTGAAAGCCTGCCCGCGCGGTCATGGGCCTGGATGGTCGCCGGCTTCGGCGGACTGCTCGTCTTTCTCGGCGGCGGACTCGATCTCGCCATCGGCCGCTACGATCTGCTCGCCCTCGTCGGCGCGGTCGCGGCGGGCGCCGTCGTGGTGATGATCCGCCAGCTCCGCCACAGCGAAAGCACCGCCACCATCTACGCCGCGCAGTGCCTGGCCAGCGCGCTCATCGCCGTCGGACCGGCCGCCGCTCCGACGATCACGCTGCCGTCCCCGGCCATCGCCCTGATGACCCTCGCGGCGGTGCTGGTCGCCCTCGCGCAACTGGCCATGACCCATGCCTATCGCAGCCTGTCGGTCGCCCGCGGCTCGTCGATCCAGATGCTGCTGCCGCTGGTCACCGCCCTCGGCGGCTGGCTGCTCTTCGGCGAGCACTTCACCGCCGTCGAACTCGGCGGCGCCGCGCTCACGCTCTTCGCCACCACCCGCATCCTCTCCGTCCCCGCGGTCAAGACCGCGGAAAAATCCGCCACGGCTTGAAATCCTCCACTCCAACCACTACACACCCGCCCTTCCCCTCCAAGTTCAGAGTTTCCAATTTCCCAATGTCCAATCTCCCCATCTCCCACGTCCTCGGGACGTATGCCCGCTTTCCCGTGACCCTCGTCCGCGGCGAGGGGACGCGTGTCTGGGACGAGCAGGACAGGGCCTACCTCGACTTCTGCTCGGGCATCGCCGTCTGCGCCCTCGGCCATTCGCCGCCGGTGCTGGTCGACGCCATCGCCAAACAAGCGGCAACCCTCATCCACTGCTGCAACCTCTACCACATCCCGCAGCAGGAAGAGCTGGCGAAGATGATCGTCGAGGATCTCGTCAGAATTCCCGGCAAGGTCTTCTTTTCCAACTCCGGCGCCGAGTCGAACGACGGACTGATCAAGGCCGCGCGGCGCTACGGTCACGCCCGGCCGCAGCCCGACGGCTCGCCGCGCTACGAAGTGCTCAGCTTCACCCGCTCGTTCCACGGCCGGACCCTCGGCGGCATCAACGCCACCGGTCAGGACAAGGTGAAGGAGGGCTTCGACCCGCTGCTGCCCGGCTTCCGGCACCTTCCCTTCAACGATCTCGAGTCGCTCGCCTCGGCGATCCGGCCCGAAACCGTCGCCATCCTGCTCGAGCCGGTGCAGGGCGAGGGCGGCGTCCATGTCGCGACACCCGAGTTCCTCCGCGGCGCGAAGACGCTGTGCGACAAACACGACCTGCTGCTGTTCCTCGACGAGGTCCAGACGGGCTTCGGCCGCTGCGGCGAGCCGATGGCCTGGCGCGAGATCGCAGCGGAGCTCGAACCCCATGCCGTCAGTTGGGCCAAGGGCATGGGCGGCGGCTTTCCGATCGGGGCCTTCTGGCTCAGCGACCGAGAGATCGTGGATGGCGTGAGCCTGTCCTCGCTCATGGGTCCCGGCAGCCATGGCACCACCTACGGGGGCAGCCCGCTCGCCTGCGCCGCCTCGCTGGCGGTGCTGCGGGAGATCGGGAGCCAACACCTCATCGACAACGTCCGCGCCAGGTCCGCACAGATCCACGACACCATCGCCTCGTGGAACCACCCGGCGATCACCGGCACCCGCGGACTCGGCCTGCTGGTCGGCATCGCCCTCGATGTCGGAAAACTCGACACGCCCGAGGGCAGGCTTCCCGCCATCCACCTGTCGGCGGAGCTGCTCAAGGCGGGACTCCTCGCCCCTCCCGCAGGACCCGAGACCCTTCGCCTTCTTCCACCGCTGAACGTCTCCGAAACGGAAGTCTCCGAAGCACTCGAGATCCTCCGCACCACCCTCTCTTCACTGATCACTGGTCACTGATCACCGCTCACTTTCCCATGAACCACCTTCTCACCATCGAACACCTCACCGCCGCCGAGATCACCGGCCTGCTCGACTCCGCCTCCGCCCTCAAGGCCGAGCGCGGGGCGCACAAGCACCAGCCGCTCGCCGGCCAGACCTGGGCGATGATCTTCACCAAATCGTCCACCCGCACCCGGGTCTCCTTCGAGGTCGGCATCCGCGAACTCGGCGGAGCGCCGATGTTCCTCTCGGGCCACGACATCCAGCTTGGCCGCGGCGAGCCGATCATCGACACCGCCCGCGTCCTCGGCCGCATGGTCCACGGTGCGGTCATCCGCACCTTCGCGCAGCAGGATGTCGTCGATTTCGCCGAAATGGCGGGCATCCCGACCATCAACGCGCTCACCGACGACGAGCACCCGTGCCAGATCCTCGCCGACCTGCTCACCATCCGCGAAAAGCTCGGCGGCTGGGAGGACAAGCGCGTCGCCTTCGTGGGCGACGGCTTTTCCAACATGACCATCTCGTGGATGTGGGCCGCCAAGCACCTCGGCTTCGACTTCGCCGTCGCCTGCCCCGGCGACTACGCGCCGGACGCCGCCTTCCTCGAAAAGCTCAACGCGCCCAACATCACCATCACCCCCGACCCCGCCGAGGCGGTCGAGGGCGCCCACGTGGTCAACACCGACGTCTGGCTCTCCATGGGCCAGGAGGGGCAGTCGGAAAAGGAAGCCGCCTTCGGCCCCTACCAGGTCAACGAAACGCTGCTGGCGAACGCGGCTACGGGACACATCGTACTTCACTGCCTGCCCGCCTACCGCGGCAAGGAAATCACCGAGGAAGTCCTCGAGGCCCACGCCGACACCATCTTCCTGCAGGCCGAGAACCGCCTCCACGCCCAGAAGGCCGTGCTGGCCGAGCTGGCGCGATGAACGGATCTCAGCGCTCCTTGAGCCACGCCTCCAGCAGACCCGGCCAGGCCGAGACCGGCCCCTTGCCCTTCAGCCCGTAGCCGTGCCCGCCCTTTTCAAAGACGTGCAGGCTCACCGGCACGCCGGCCGTCTTGCAGGCCTCGGCGAAACGCAGGCTGTTGCGGCAGTCGACCCAGTCATCCGAGGTCGTCAGCAGAAAACAGGGAGGCGTCTTGGCGGTCACCTGCTTCTCGGTCGAAACCTTCTCGATCATCTCCGGCGGCGGCTCGGGCCCGAGCAGGCGCCGCATCGAGCCACCATGGCCCACCTCGCCCATCGAGATCACCGGATAGACGAGAATCCCGAAGTCCGGCCGGCAGTCGAGGGCGTCGATGCCCTCGCCGCCCTCCTCCTCGAAGCGGTCGCCGAAGCGGGTCACGCACAGGCTCGCCAGATGGCCGCCGGCCGACGAGCCCATCACCCCCACGCTTTCCAGCCCCAGCTCGCCCGCCATCGAGCGGAGCGTGCGGCTCGCCCGGCGTGCATCGAGGTAGGGCACCGGATACCGGTCGCCCAGCTCGTCCTTCCCGCTGACCCGGTACTTCACCACCATCGCGCTGATTCCGCGCTCGTTGAGCCACTTCGCGTAGTCGTGCCCCTCGTGGTTCATCGCCAGGATGGTGTAGCCGCCGCCGGGCAGGATCACCACACCCTGCCCGGTGCGGTTCGCCTCCGGGGCCGGATACAGGAAATACTCCGGCTGCTCGATGTCAGTGTGGCGGCCGCCCTTGCCGGTCGATTCCGTGCCGGCCGCCGGACGGGCCGCCCCGGGCGCGTCGCCGGGCCACAACGGTTTCCATTCCCCGATCGCCAGCGAGGTCGCCAGCGCGAGCACCACTCCGGTCATCCGCGCGATTCTTCCATTCATGACTCGATAAAAACCCTGCCCTGCCGCCGCCTTGCAAGCCTGCCGCCCGACAGCATGACCTTCGGAGGACCGCCGGCCTCCAGCATCCCGAGCACCCGGTCCACCGTCGCGCGGTCGAGATCCGCCACGCCCGCCCGCCGCAGGTGATCGAACACGCATGCCCGGCGCAGGGCCTCCGGAAGCTCGAGGAGCCGCGGCACGTGCAAGCGCCCCCGGGGGTCATCCACACCCGCTCGCGCCACCGCCCAGGCCGCGATCTCCCGCAGTTCCTCATCCGCCGCGGCCGCCCTGATCAGGGCATCGACCACGTCCCGGCGGGCGATCTCCGACAAGAGTGGAACCGCCTCGTGCCGCAGGCGGTTGCGCGCGGCCATCGGCTCGAGATTCGTCGCATCCTCCCGCCAGCGCAGCTTTTCGGATGCGAGCCAGTCGCTCAGCTCCCGACGCCGCGTCCCGAGCAGCGGGCGTTCGACGGTCACCCGCAGGCCGTCCATCACGATCTCCTGCGTCATCCGCATCCCGCTTGCCCCGCGGCTGCCGCGCAGCAGATTCCAGATCACGGTCTCCGCCTGGTCGTCCGCATGATGGGCAAGCAGCAGCCTCCGGCACCGCCACCGGCGGGCGCAGCCGGCGAAGAACCGGTGCCGGGCCAGACGTCCGGCGGTTTCCATTGAGGTGCCCTCCCGTCGCGAGAGCTTCGCCACGTCCACGCGGTCCTGTTCGAAATCCAGCCCGAGTTTCATCGCCAGCCGACCCACGAAGCGCGCGTCATCCATCGCGACCCGCCCCCTGAGCGCGTGGTCCAGATGACAGACGACCAGTTTCTGAAAGCCCGCCCGCACCAGCCCGTGCAACAGCGCCACCGAATCCGCCCCGCCGGACACACCCACCAGATACCGGCGGCGGCGCGATGCCGCGGCGATCCATGGCAGCTCCTCCCAGCGCATGCGCCGATCCTGCCGCTCCGCCCCGGATCTCCCAGCCCGAAATTTCCTCCGCCCCGGAGCAAAAAGAGATGAAATCCGGACCCGGAAATCCGATTGTCATCGGGATGGGACACATCGCCGGATGGATCGTGCTCGGGCTGGTGGCGGGATCGCTCGCCCGCTGGATCGTGCCCGGCGAGGAACGTGGCGGCTGGATCTCGGCGATGGTGCTCGGAATTGTCGGAGCCCTCGTCGGCGGCTGGATCGCCCGCTCGGTCGGCTACCTGCCTCCCGCCGAGCCCGGCGACTGGATCCCGGGGCTGAAATCCGTCGGCTCCGCCACCGTCGGCGCGATCATCGTGCTCTCCCT
>CALGOH010000243.1 GCA_937957985.1 uncultured Verrucomicrobiae bacterium | reverse complement strand
CCTCCGACCGAGGGAAACGTTTCCGAAAACCCGCCCGCCACCTCTCCCGATCGCCCTTCCACCCGACGATGAACCTCCCGACGATGACCTCGACGAGTCGAACGCTGAATAACGCGCTCGGCTCGGTCTGCAACCGAACCATTTTCCCACCCGGCTTCAAAATCACTCATTCCCTCATCCCACGAACTTCCGAACCAACACACCCCATTGCCATGACAGCCACAGCCAAGCCCTCTGCTGATCCCGTCAGCTCTGCCGCCCGCCCACCCGCCTTTGCATCCGCCGCACTCATCGCGCTGTTGCTTCCAGCGGCACCCCTCGCGGCGCAGGACGTGCTGCCCTTTCCCACCCCGCCGATGGGGGGAAAGGTCGGCCCGACCATGCAGGAGTCCGTCCACAAGTGGCGCGAGACGCCGCGCCACCTGCCCGAGGACGCGCCCAACATCCTGATCGTCATGTTCGACGATGCCGGCTTCGGCCAACCGAGCACCTTCGGCGGCGAGATCAAGACCCCGACGCTTTCCCGTCTGGCAAACGAAGGGATCTCCTACAACGCCTTCCACACCACCGGCATGTGTTCGCCGACCCGGGCCTCGCTGATGACCGGTCGCAACCACTAACGGGTCGGCGCCGGCATCATCGCCGAGTTCGCCAACGACTGGGACGGCTACTCTGGGGTGATCCCGAAATCTTCCGCAACCATCGCCGAGGTGCTGCGTCACTACGGCTACGCCACCTCGGCCTTCGGCAAGGACCACAACACGCCGGTCGACCAGATCGGCAACGGCCCCTACGACCGAACCCCGACCGGTCGAGGGTTCGACTACTTCTACGGTTTCCTCGCCGGCGAGACCTCCCAGTGGGAGCCCACCTTGTGGGAGAACACCACGCCGATCGACATGCCCCACGTGGAGAACTATGAGGACTTCCACCTGACCGAGGCGATGGCCGACAAGGCGATCACCTGGATGCGCCGCCACCTCGCGATCAATCCGGATCGCCCGTTCCTGATGTGGTGGACACCGGGTGCCGTGCACGGCCCGCACCACGTCGCGCAGGAATGGGCCGACAAATACAAGGGCAAGTTCAGCGAGGGCTGGGATGCCTATCAGGAGCGGGTCTTCAAGCGCCAGAAGGAGATGGGCTGGATCCCCGCCAACGCCGTGCGCCCGCTGCGTCCGGAGGGCATCCCCGCCTGGGAGGGCATCCCGGAATCCGAGCGCCCCTTCCAGGAGCGCCTGATGGAAGTCTATGCCGGGTTCCTGGAACACACCGACGTCCAGGTCGGCAGGTTGATCGACGAGCTTGAGGCCCGCGGCATCCGCGACAACACGATGGTCATCTACATCTTGTCGGACAACGGAGCTTCCGCCGAGGGCATTGAAGGCACCGTGGCCGAGCTCAATGCCCAAAACGGCATCCCGTCCACGGTTGCCGAGCACATCAAGGTGGCCGGGGACCTCGGTGGTCTCGATGCCATTGGTGGCCCGAAAATGGACAACATGTATCACGCCGGTTGGGCCTGGGCCGGCGACAGTCCGTTCCGCTACACCAAGGTGGTGGCCTCCGATTGGGGCGGCACCCGCACGCCGATGGTCATCTCGTGGCCGAAGCGTATCAAGCCGGACAAGACGCCGCGCCCACAGTTCACCCACGTCAACGACGTCGTGCCGACCATCTACGACATCCTCGGCATCACCCCGCCGAAGGTGGTTGACGGCCATGAGCAGGATCCGATCGATGGTGCCAGCTTCGCCCCAACCTTCGACTCGCCAGATGCGCCGGAGCCGAAGAAGACCCAGTATTTTGACTGCCTGGGTAGCCGTGGCATCTACCATGATGGCTGGATGGCCAGCACCTTCGGCCCCAAGAAGCCCTGGATCGCAGCGATGCCCGACCTGAGCAAGTGGGACCCGATGAAGGACCAATGGGAGCTGTTCAAGGTTGGCGAGGATTTCACGCTCATGAACGACCTCGCGGCCAAATACCCGGAGAAACTCGAGGAGATGAAGGATCTGTTCATGGAGGTTGCCAAGGACAACAAGGCCCTGCCAATCGGTGGCGGAATGTACACCGGACTCAACCCGAGCGAGATGAAGCGCACCGCGAATACCGAGTGGACCCTGTTCGAGGGCATCACCCGCATCCCCGAAAGCGAGGCTCCCAACGTGCGCAACGGCAACCTGCGGGCCGAGATCGAGGCCGAAGTGCCTGAGAAGGTGAACGGCGTGATCTTCGCCATGGGCGGCTACGCCGGAGGCGTGAGCCTCTACGCCGTGGATGGCGTGCTCCACTACGAATACAGCGCCCTGCTGCTCAAGCGCGACAAGATCAAGGTCGGCAAACTGCCGGCCGGCGAGGTGACTATCGCGATGGAGATGAAGACTCCGCTGCAGCGCGGAGCGCCTGCCGAACTGAAGTTCTGGATCAACGGCAAGGAGGCCGCCACCGGCACCGTCCGGCGCACCGTCCCGGCCGTCTTCACCGCGTCCGAAACCTTCGACGTCGGCATGGACACCAGCTCCCCGGTCGCCGAAGACTACTTCGACAAGGCCCCGTTCAGGTTCGAGGGCAAGCTGGGCAAGCTCCACTTCAAATACCTGCCGGTCGGACAGCCCGCGTTCCCCGGCACCCCGGGTGATGATTGAGCGCCTGCCATGCAGACAGTGTGCGGGGGCAAGCCACCGCCCACGGCATCACGATATCAACTCCACAAGACAACTACAGCACACCATGAAACGAATGCTCCACACGCTCGCCGCCGGCTTCCTTCTCGCCGGCGGACCGCTCGTCTTCACCAGTTGCGCCACCAGCGGGCCGGTGACCCAGATGAACGCCGCCAACGCCAGCTGCAGCAAGATCGCCTCCGATTCCCGCGCGGCCCTCCAGGAACTGTACCGCCAGAAGCCCGCCGCCCGTGAACTGGGCCGCAAGGCCAAGGGCATTCTGGTCTTTCCCAAGATCACCAAGGGCGGCCTGATGATCGGTGGGATGGGCGGCAATGGCGCGCTGATCCGCAACGACGGCTCGATCCGTGACTTCTATCAGACCACCGGCGCCTCCTACGGCCTGCAGGCGGGTCTCCAGCAGTACGGCTACGCCCTGTTCCTGATGGATGATTCCGCCTTCAGGAACCTCAACCGCAGCGGCGGCTGGGAGATCGGTGGCAGCCCGAGCATCGTGGTCGTGGACAAGGGAATGTCCGGCTCGCTCACGACCACCACGCTCAACGCCTCGACCTACGCCTTCTTCTTCAACCAGCGCGGCCTGATGGGTGGCCTCGGCCTTCAGGGTACCAAGATCACCCGCATCCGTCCGGGTCGCTGATTCACGCCGCCTTACTCTTCGGCAACCCGCTTCCAATCCGCCTCGTCCAGACAGCACGGGTCGGCCGCGACCCAGTGTCCGGGGTCGATCTCGACCAGGGGCAGCTCCTTTCCGACGGTCTCCTCGTAGCGCGGATGGCCGATGCGGTGACCGAAGGCGCTGCCCTTCGGCGGATCGATCGGTGAGGGCACGTCTCCCTCCAGCAGAATCCGGTCGACCTCGAGCGAGGGGTCGGGGTGCGGGATCGCCGAAAGCAGCGCCTTGGTGTAGGCATGCTTCGGCTCGCGATAGATCGTTTCCGAATCGGCGACCTCGACGATCTTGCCGAGATACATCACCGCCACCCGGTCGGAAATGTGCCTCACCACCGCGAGGTCGTGGGCGATGAAGAGATACGAAAGGCCCATGTCGCGCTGGAGTTCGAGCAGCAGGTTGAGCACCTGCGACTGGACCGAAACATCGAGCGCCGAGACCGGCTCGTCGCAGATGATCAGCTTCGGGTTGAGCGCCAGGGCGCGGGCGATCCCGATCCGCTGCCGCTGCCCGCCGGAGAACTCGAAGGGATAGCGGTCGGCGCTCGCCGCCTGCAGGCCGACGCGGTCGAGCAGTCCGGCCACGCGCTTCCTGCGCTCGGCCGAGGCCATGCCGCCGTGGATGAGAAACGGCTCTTCCAGAATCTCGCGGACGCTGTGCCGCGCATTGAGCGACTCGACCGGGTCCTGGAAGACCATCTGCATGTCCCGCCGCAGCGGCCGCAGCGCGCCGGTGCGCAGGCGGGTGATGTCCACCCCCTCGAATTCGATCCGGCCCGCCGTCGGCTTGAGCAGGCGCACGATCGCCTTGCCCAGCGTCGATTTCCCGCAACCCGATTCGCCGACCAGCCCGAGCGTCTCGCCTTGCCGGATCGAAAGCGAAACGCCGTCGACCGCGCGCACCGAGCCGGTCTGCCGCATCAGCACCCCGCCGTGGACCGGGAAGTGGACCTTGAGGTCCTCGACCTTCAGGAGAGCACTCATGCCCCGGCCTCCTTTCCTCCACCGTAACAGATCGGGCAGGCCTCGACCCAGTGTCCGGGCGTCGCCTCGATGAAGTCCGGCCGCTCGCGCAGCGTCGCCCCCCGTCTTTCCATGCGCTGGCAGAAGCGGCAGCCGGGCACGAAGTCCTTCAGGCCCGCGACCATGCCGGGGATCACCGGCAGTTCGGTCTTCGGCGTCGTCTCGAGGCGCGGGATCGATGCCAGCAGCCCGCGCGTGTAGGCATGCAGGGGATTCGCGAAAAGCTCCTTCACCGGCGCCTTCTCGACGACGCGCCCGGCATACATCACCACCACCTCGTCGCAGCTCTCGGCGATCACGCCCAGATCATGGGTGATGAGGATCATCGACATCCCCAACTCGCTCTGAAGCCGCTTCATCAGGTCGAGGATCTGCGCCTGCACCGTGACGTCCAGCGCGGTGGTCGGCTCGTCGGCGATCACCAGGTCGGGCCGGCAGGCCAGCGCCATGGCGATCACGACGCGCTGGCGCATGCCGCCGGAAAGCTGGTGCGGATAGTCGCCGATGCGCTGCCCGGCGGCCGGGATGCGGACCAGCTTGAGCATCTCGACCGACGCCTCCCACGCCTCGCGCCTGCTCATCTTCTTGTGCAGCAGGAAGCACTCGGAGAGCTGGCGACCGATCCGGTGCACCGGGTTGAGCGCGGTCATCGGTTCCTGGAAGATCACGCCGATCTCGCCACCGCGGACACGGCGCATCTCCTTCGGCATGATCCGGGTGAGGTCGCGGCCCTTGAACATGACCTCGCCCTGCAGGATGCGCCCGGCCGGCTGCGGGAGCAGGCGGATGATCGACATCGCCGTGACGCTCTTTCCACAGCCGGACTCGCCGACGATGCCCAGCGTGCCGCCCTTGGGCACGGAGAAACTCACGTGATCCACCGCGCGGACCAGGCCGCCCTCGGTGTCGAAGGCGGTGATCAGATCGCGGACCTCGAGGATCGACTCAGCCATCGGTTCCCTCCTCTTCCTCGGGTTGCCCGGGCGGTGCGGGAGGATCGGAATCCTCCGCTCCTTCGGCGTCGTCGGTCGGGGCACCTCCCTCCGGCTCTCCGGATTCCCCTTCCACGGCATCAATCTCCGTTGCCCGGTACTGGTCGTAGAGCAGATACTGCTCCTCGAAGGCACGGCCTTCCCGCATCGCCTCCAGAGTCTCCTGCTTGATCTCCTCGTCGATCCAGTGCACGTGCGCCTCCTCGGGCAGGTAGGCGACCTTGACGTTGAGGTCCTCCGGTCAGCGGACCCAGCGTCAGTAACCGACGCGCTAGGAAGGCTTCTGGAACGCGGGAATCCAGACCGCCCGCTCGTGGAAGATCTCCTCCAGCCGCCAGCTCGTTTCCTTCACCTCCTCGTAGCTGCGGGCGTTGCGGTTGGCCTCGAGGATGGGATCGACCTCGGGGTCGGCGAAGACCGAGAGATTGTTGGTCATCGGCCGCGGCTTCCGGGTCCCCGGGATGTAGGCCTCCTTGGAATGGAACTGCTGGTAGTAGTCCGGGAAGGGCGGCGTGACCGCCCACCCGCCGAGCACGATCTCGTGCTCCTTGCGCTGGGATTTCGAGAAGGCGGTCATCGGGTCGAGCACCTCCAGCTTGTACTCCACGCCGGCCTTGCGGGCCTCCTCCTTGATCCGGAGCATCATCTGCGGATAGAGCGGCGGCTGGTTGCGCAGGGTGACGGTGAAGGAGAGCCGCCGTCCCTTGTCATCCGTCAGGATCCCGTCGGGGCCGGTCCTGGTGAAGCCCGCCCGGGCGAAGGCCTCGCGGGCCTTGGGGATCGAGAACTCCCGGGCCCTCACGTGCGGGTTGGAGATGTCGCCGAAGCCCTCGTTGAGCAGGTTGAGCCGCTCGGCATCGCCGCGCAGGTCGATTTCGATCACCTTCTCCCAGTTCGTCGCGTGCGACAGGCCGATGCGCACGTCGAGGTTGTCGAGCAGCGGTTTGGTCAGGTTGAAATACAGCCCGATGGACGGCCGCGGGTAGTCGTTGTAGAAGACCGCCCGCTCGATGTAGCCGTTGAAGACCGGCTCCACCTCGGTCCCCTCGTACCACTTCTTCGGTTCCCCGAGCAGATACAGGTCGATGTCACCCTGCAGGAACATCTGGAACTGCTTCTCGCTGTCCCTGACCTGGCGGAACTCGATCCGGTCCACGTTGAAACGGTTCCTGTAGTACTTGCGGTCCCTCGCCCACCAGTCCTTCACCCTCGTCAGCGCGATCGAGCGCCCCTTCTGGATGTCCTCCTCGCGGATCACGTAGGCGCCCGTGGTCGGCCGCGGGCGCCAGTTGTAGCGCTCCTCGAAGTCGGGCCCGAACTCGCGGTAGTGGTGTTCCTGCCGCGGCTGCACGGACGCGAAGTACGGGGCGATCGGCTTCGGATACGCGTTGCGGATGCAGAGGTAGTCCTTGCCGTAGGCGGCCACGCCCCAGAACTGCTCGCCGAAGTAGATCCGGTAGAACGACTCGCTGAGGTAGGGAGAGAGGTAGATGTAGAAGGCCATCAACCAGTCCGCCGAGGTGACCTCCCGGCCGTCCGACCAGCGGGCCTCGTCATCGATGTGGAAATAGACGCTGCGCCCGTCCTCGCCCACCGCCCAGCGGTCGGCGAGCGCCGGGATGATCTCCCCGGTGTTCGGATGCAGTTGCACCGGGGCCATCTCGACCTCGTCCCAGTGGTAGGAGCGGAACGAGTTGTTGGCCTCCTTGCCGCAGGAGCGGATGGTGGGCGGATACCCGCCGCCCGGGATGTAGGTGTGGAAGGTTCCGCCCTTCTTCGCCTCCGGCGAGCCGATGTCGGGTGAGTCGTCGTTGGTCCGCCACTCGAGATCGGGCGGCAGGTCGGCCTCGGTCAGGATCTCGAAGTAGTCGGGCCTCTTCATCCGCTCGAGCAGGTCGTCGAGCAGCTTCTGTTTCTCCTCCCGCGCCCCCTGCTCGAGTTCTCCCGCCAGCGCCTTCTCGAGCTCGGCCCTTTCCTTCGCCAGCCGCTCGCGCGTCTCGCGGTTGTAGCGCTCGTAGAACTGCTCCCGCTCGGCGGTGTTGTCGTAGGGATCGTGACTCCGCGCGTCACGGCAGCCGGCGAGCACGGCGGCGGTGAGAACGGGGATGAGGAGCCGGAGCATCATTGGTAGGTGGTGAATTTCTTCGGATCGAAGGCCTCGCGGATCGCCTCGCCGATGAAGGTGATCGTGAGCAGGAGGATCACCAGCATGACGAAGACCGAGCTGACGATCCATGGCGAGCCGAGGTTCTCGACGCCGTCGTTGAGGATGCGGCCCCAGCTCGGGTAGGACTCGGGAAGGCCGAAGCCGAGGAAGTCGAGCGCGGTGAGCGAGGTGACCACCGCCGACACGCTGAACGGCACGAGCGTGACGATCGTCGCGACGGCGTTCGGCAGGATGTGGCGGAAGATGACCCGGCCGGTCCCCGCCCCGAGAACCCGCGCGGCGCTGGCGTAGTCGCGCGCCTTCTCCTTGTAGGTGGCGGTGCGCAGGTAGATCGCCACCTGGATCCACGAGAAGATGCAGAAGATCAGCAGGATGATGCCCAGCGTGATCTTCTCGCGCCCGATGTTGGCCGCGAGGATCATCACGACGAGCAGGAAGGGCACGTTGAGCATGATCTCCATGACCCGCTGCATCACCAGGTCGTAGAGACCGCCGAAGTAACCCATCAGGCAGCCGAAGGTGATGCCGATCCCGTAGGTCAGCACGAGGTAGAGCGCCGCGGCCTTGAAGATGACCTGCAGCCCTCCGTAGAGCTGCGCGGCGATGTCCCAGCCCTTCTTGTCCGTGCCGAGGAAATGTCGTCGCTCCCAGCTCGGCGGCAGCGGCGGATAGATCTTGCGCACCCAGCTCCCGCCTTCCGGAACCTCGATGCCCTCGGGAAGCTCAGTGGAAACCACCTCGCCGTTCTTCCACTCCTCGCGACCCACCGGCTCGCCGTCGGGACCATAGACATCGACCCACCACTCGGGACTGCCATCGCGGATCCGCCCCTCGCGCAGCAGGAGACCGGACGAGCCCTCGCGATACTGGAACGCGTAGCCGTTGTAGGGCCTGCCCCCGCCCGGTTCGTGGATCCGCCCCTGGATCAGCGGCAGGGTGCGCTGCATCAACTCGTCCGAGTCGAAGGTCGGATCCCATGGCACCGGGGGCATGATCACCAGCAGGTCGCCCTCGCCCTCGCGCTTGTCGAGCTGACGGTAGTTGGTCTCCTCGTCGCCCTCCCCGCCGAAGGTGCTTTGCGGCAGCGGCGACTCACGGAAGGCCGGAAAGTGCCACTGGCCGTCGTGACGGACGGCCAGCGCGCGCTTGCCCACCAGGACCTGGTCGAGCATCGCCAGCACCAGCAGCACCAGCAGCACGCGGTAGGCGAAATAGCCGCGGCCGATCGACCGGAAGCGCTCGATCTTGCGCAGCGTGAGGGGATTCCAGTGGAACCCGCCGCCGAAGGCGATCATCAGCAGGCCGGCCAGCGTCAGGGCGCCGCACAGCGCGAACCCGACGATCCGTCCCTGGTTCGCATACCACCATCCGTCCGACAGCTTGTTCGGGTCGGCATCGAAGCTGAAGAACCAGCGCAGCGTTGGAAGCTGGATGCCCGCGAACTCGGCCCCGGTCGCCACCAGGGCGACGAGGATCAGCAGCAGGCCGGTTTTCCGCGGGAAGGTCATCATCACTTGTAGCTCACGCGGGGATCGACGAGCGCCACGCAGAGGTCGGAAACCACGTTGCCCAGCAGCATCAGCAGCGCCGAAACGAACAGCACGCCCATGATCACCGGCTGGTCGAAATCGAGCAGGGCGTTGAAGCTCAGGAGCCCGAAACCGTTGATGTCGAACACGCGCTCGATCAGCAGGCTGCCGGTGACGATCAGCATCAGGTTGCCGCCGAAGGTGGTGGCGATGGGGATGATGGAATTGCGGAAGGCATGGCGGAAGACCGCCTTGCGGAAGCCGGTGCCCTTGGCGATCGCCGTGCGCACGTAGTCGGCCGCCAGGTTGTCCATGAGGTTGTTCTTCATCAGCATCGTCATCATCGCGAAGGAGCCGATGAGATAGCAGAGCAGCGGCAGCGTGCCGTGATAGGCGAGGTCGGCGATCTTTCCGCCCAGCGAGAGCGACTCGAAATTGTCGCTCACGAAGCCGCCGAGCGCGAACCAGCGGAGCTGGGCCGACAGGTACACGACCAGCAGCGCCCCCAGCGCGTAGCCGGGAATCGCGTAGCCGCCGAAGACGAGCAGCGACGAGAAATTGTCGAGCCAGGTGCGGTGCCGGATCGCCTTGATCATCCCGAGCGGAAGGCAGATCGCGTAGATCAGCACCATCGCGATGCCGCCGAAGAACAACGACACCGGCATCCGCTGGAGGATCATCGTCCACACCGGATCCTGGTACTTCCATGAGTCCCCGAGGCTCCCCTGCAGCAGGCCGTCGAAGGCCGGCTTGTAAAGCTGCGCCCGCGGCTGGGGCAGCTCGGTCAGCTCGATGTTGTCGAGATACTTCTCCCAGCGCTTCGCCTGGGCCTCCGGACTCACGATCCGCACGTCCCACGCGCCGAGGTCGAATTCTCCCGCGCCCGGCGCGTCGGGATCCGCCATCGCCATCCGCGCGCCGCCGGATTCATCGCGGCTCACCTTCACCACATGCACGCTGCCCGGCACCGGGATCTCGACCTCCGCGCCGTCCTCGGGAAACTCCCGGCCCCGCAGCTCGATGTCCCGCGGCAGCACGCCCAGCCACTCGAGGTAGCCGCGCATGATCCCCTTGTGGAGCCCGTAGCCCTCCTCGATCTCGAGCACCTGCGCGGCGGTCAGCGACGCCCCCTGCTCGGCCTGGCTCCGGCGCGCCTCGCCGTCGCCACCCAGCAGCCGCTGAAGCGACTGCTGGACCGGCCCGCCCGGAGCCATCCGCACGATCGCGAAGACCAGCAGCGTGATCCCGATCAAGGTGAGCGGGACCAGCAACAGTCGGCGGATGAAATAGGCTTTCAAACGGGTGAAATGAAGCGGGCGGGTGGTTTCTAACCCCGCAGGGGGGTCTTGCAAGCACGCTCGCGCCGTGCGTGCCCGAATCCACCCATTTTCCGGCCAGTCCCGGAAATCGCCAGCTTTCCCTGCCGGTCCCGGCCTTTTTTCCTGCCCATCCCGCTCCGGCGTCGCTTAGTTCTCGCCAGCCATGCTTCGCCGTCTCCTCGCTTCCGGCCTTCTCGCCCTCTCCGCGGCGTCGTGCCAGAAGCAGACCGAGGTCGAGCGGGCCAACGAGGCGGGCATCCTGCTCGTCGGCAACTCGGCCGAACCCAAGGCCCTCGACCCCCAGCTCGTCACCGGTGTCATCGAGAGCAAGATCATCGGCGCGCTCTTCGAGGGACTGGTCGCCGACGATCCGGAGGACGACAGCGCGCTGCCGCCGGGCACCGCCGCCTCATGGGACCACAACGAGGACATGACCGAGTGGGTCTTCCAGCTCCGCCCCGAGGCGAGGTGGTCCGACGGCCACACGGTCACCGCCCACGACTTCGTCTTCGCCTATCACCGGATGCTCTCCCCCGACCTCGCCGCACCCTACGCGGAAATGCTTTACTTCATCGACAAGGCCGAGGCCTACAACAAGGCGGAGATCGACGATTTCACGCAGGTTGGCGTCAGGGCCACCGATGATTTCACCCTCGAGCTGCGCCTGCGCGAGCCGGTGCCCTTCCTCCCCTCGCTCACCCGCCACTACACCTGGTTCCCGGTGCCCGAACACGTGGTCCGTCGATTCGGTGACATGACCGAGCGCTTCACCGACTGGAGCGAACATCCCAACCTCGTCGGCAACGGCCCCTTCCAGCTAAAGGAATGGCGGTTTCACGACGTGATCGAGGTCGAGAGGAATCCCCACTACTGGAATGCCGCGGACGTCGGGCTCAACGGCATCCGCTTCATCCCCATCGAGAACCCCTACACCGAGGCCCGGGCCTTCCTCGCCGGCCAGCTTCACACGACCTACACGCTGCCGCCCGATCTGATCGACACGATGGCCGAAGACTATCCCGAGTTCCTTCGCCAGGAACCCTACGTCGGCACCACCTTCTTCCGTCTCAACACCACCCGCCCCGGCTTCGATGACCCGAAGGTCCGACAGGCGATGTCCTTGTCGATCGATCGGGAGGCGCTCTGCGAACACATCCTCGAGGGCTACACCCCGGCACGGACTTTCACCCCGAAGATGGGCACGTACGAGCCCGAACCGGTGCTGGATTTCGATCCCGAAAAAGCCCGGAAACTGCTCGCCGATGCCGGATTCCCCGGAGGCAAGGGATTTCCACGCTACTCGATGCTGATCAGCCGACCCGCGGCCCGCGCATCCGCGGAAGCGGTGCAGGCCATGTGGCGGGAACACCTGGGCATCCTGGTCGACATCCAGAACATGGACTGGGGGTCGTACATCAGCGCACAGCAAAGCCTGGAGTTCGACCTGGCTTCGGCGGGATGGATTGGCGACTACCTCGACCCCACCACGTTCCTCAACATGTGGACCGAGGGCAACGGCAACAACAACACCGGCTGGCACAACGATCGCTATGAGGAACTCCTCAAGCAGGCCGCCCTCCAGGCCGACACCGAGGCCCGGCACCGGCTGCTCGCCGAAGCCGAAGCCGTGCTGATGGAGGAACAACCGATCCTCCCCGTGTCCTGGTACTCGCGCAACTACCTCCACCGGCCGGAAGTCAAGGGCTGGCATCCGCTGCTGCTCGACAATCACCCCTGGAGCGCGATCCGTCTCGAACCATGATCCGGCAGATCCTCAACCGTCTCGGACAGGGACTGCTGGTCCTCTTCGTGCTCTTCACCCTCACGTTCTTCCTGGTCCGGCTGCTGCCGACCGGCCCGTTCAAGACGGAGCGCGCCATTCCGGAACACATCCAGGCGAAGATGGAGGCCTACTACGGCCTCGATCAACCCCTGCTCGTCCAGTACCAGCGCCGTCTCACCAATCTGGTTTCCGGCGATCTCGGTTCCAGCCTCAGGCTCGAGGGCCGGGAAGTCGGGGAGATCATCCGCCAGTCCTTTCCGGTCTCGCTCCAGCTCGGACTGGTCGCCATCATGCTCGCCATCGCCATCGGCGTGCCGCTCGGCATCCTTGCGGCCTGGCGGAAAAACTCGCTCATCGACTATGGGGCGATGGCCCTGGCGATGGTCGGCATCTGCATCCCGTCCTTCGTGATCGGCCCGCTGCTGGCCGACCAGTTCGGCCGGCGGTTGGAAGTTCTCCCCGCGATGGGCTGGAATCCGTTCTCGCCCGTCTACTGGCTGCTGCCCGCCTTCACGCTCGGTCTGATCAGTGCCGCATACCTCTCGCGCCTCACCCGGGCCGGCATGCTCGAAACCCTCAACCAGGACTTCGTTCGCACCGCCCGGGCCAAGGGCGTCGGCGAGGCACGCATCCTTTTCCGCCATTGCCTCCGCGGCGGCCTCATCCCGGCGGTCGCCTACATCGGTCCCGCCTTCGCGGCGGTGATCTCCGGCTCGCTGGTCATCGAGAGCATCTTCGCGATCCCCGGGCTCGGCACCCATTTCATCAAGGCGATGGAAACCGGCGACGAACCGGTCATCACCGGAGTCGTCCTGCTCTACGGCTCGCTGATCACCCTCGCCAACATCGCCACCGACCTGCTCGGCCTGTGGCTCAACCCGCGGCTGCGCACCACCGGCTGATCCCGTGACACCGACCGAACTCGAGAAGGGCACCTCGCTGTGGCACGACGCCGCCCTGCGGCTGCGCAAGAACCACGCCGCCATGACCGGCGTGGTCGTGCTCGCCATCGTCTTCCTCTCCTGCCTCGTGCTGCCGTCGATCCCCGGCCTGCTGCAGGATCCCAACGCCCAGGCGCTCGACCTGAAGAACCGCCCGCCGTCCGGCGAACATTGGTTCGGCACCGACCACCTGGGCCGCGACATCTTCTCGCGCGTCCTTTACGGCGGCCGGATCTCCATCGCGGTCGGCATCATCACCACCGCCGTCTCGGTGACCATCGGCGTCTGCTGGGGCGCGCTCGCGGGCTACGCCGGGGGCCGCGCCGACGACGCCATGATGCGGGTCGTCGACATCCTCTATGCGCTGCCCTTCCTGGTCATCGTCATCCTCCTCGGCAAGGCGCTCGATCCCATCACGGCCGACCTCACCAACGGGGCGGTCGACCTTTTCGCCGGCGAAGGCGCCACGGTCGCCGAACAGAACGACACCCGCACCTGGGTCGAGCCGATCACCACGCTGGTGCCCCTCTTCATCGCCATCGGCGCGCTGTCCTGGCTCACCGTCTCCCGGATCGTCCGCGCCCAGGTCCAGAACGTCGGCAAGCAGGAGTTCATCGAGGCGGCCCGCTCGCTCGGCCTCGGCCATGCCCGCATCCTGTTCCGCCACATCCTCCCGAACGCGCTCGGACCGATCATCGTCTACACCACGCTGACCATTCCCGGCATCATGCTCTTCGAGGCGACGCTGTCGTTTCTGGGCCTCGGGGTGAAGCCGCCGAACAGCTCCTGGGGCATCCTCATCGAGGAGGGCGCCAACCGCATGGCCTCCAATCCCTGGCTGCTGTTCTTCCCCTCGCTGTTCTTCGCCAGCACCCTCTTCGCGCTGAATTTCCTCGGCGACGGCCTGCGCGACGCGCTCGATCCGAAGTCGTCGAAGGACTGACCCCGCGCAAAAAACTTGCCCGCCGGCATCATGCTGTTCATAAAGACATCATGATGATCCGCGACCTCCCCGACACCGAACGGCCCCGCGAGAAGCTCGCCCGCCTGGGCCCGGCCAGTCTCGACAACGCGGAATTGCTGGCGCTGTTCCTGCGCACCGGTGTCCGGGGAAAAAGCGCCATCGACCTCGGCCGCGACATCATGCGGCACTTCGGCTCGCTCAACGCCCTCGGCTCGGCCGGCCTCGAGGCGCTGCGCGACACTCCCGGCCTCGGCCTCGCCAAGGCCAGCCAGCTCGCCGCCGCCTTCGAGCTCGGCGCCCGCGCCGCCCGCGAACAGCTCACCCGCCATCCGCTCGACTCGCCCGAGCGGCTCCACGAACTCTTCGCACCCCAGCTCGCGTGGCTCGGCGAGGAAAAGCTCGTCCTCGCGCTGGTAGATTCGCGACTGCGCCACATCGCCACCGTCGAGGTCAGCTCCGGCACCCTCACCGAAACCTCCGCCCATCCGCGCGAGGTCCTGCGCCCCGTGATCGTCCACAAGGCCTTCGGTTTCGCCGTCCTCCACAACCACCCCTCCGGCGATCCCACCCCAAGCGCCGCCGACATCCGCTTCACGAGGAAGATCGCCGAGGCCGCCGAGCTGATGGAAATCCGGCTGCTCGACCACCTCATCATCGGCCGCCCATCGGGCGGCCGCGAGCCCTACTACTCCTTCCGCGAGGGCGGCATCATCTGAGGCGGACGCGACCGACCTCTCGTTGTGCGGATTTTTGCGGAAGGGCGGCTGGCATTCCGGCACCGGTCGGCTAAAAGCCACGCAGCAGCCGGATCGTGGAACGCATCGCCATCATCACGCCGACGTTCAATCGCGAGGATCTCCTCGAAGACTGCGTCCGCAGCGCGGCCAGCCAGTCGCACCCGGAGGTGACCGTCTATGTGTGCGACGATCACTCGACGGACGGGACCGACGCGCTGATGACGCGCCTCGCCGCCGAACTGCCGCGGGTGCGCTACCTGAAGAACCGTCATGAGAAGGGACCTCAAGGACCCCGCATCACCGCGCTTGAGGAGGGCGACGAGGAATTCGTGGCCTTCCTCGACTCGGACAACCGCTACTACGAAAACGCCATCGGGCGTTCGCTCGAGGCCTTCCGCCGCGACCCGTCGATCGACGTGGTGTGTTTCGGCCAGAAATGCCTCCACCACGAGCCGGAGGGCCGCGGTGAACTGGAC
>CALGOH010000242.1 GCA_937957985.1 uncultured Verrucomicrobiae bacterium | reverse complement strand
CTGGAAGTGGCTGCGGCCCTAGCCCGCCGGATGTTTCGGCGAGCCAAATCTTCCCGGAGACCCTGCAATGCCGGGGTTTCGGTCGAATCCACCTTTCTCCTTGAGCCGCCGTGGGGCCGCATTACTTTTATCCGGATTCGTGGACGATTCCGTGCGCGGATCCATAAAAACAGCGGCCCCGGCATTCCGGAGCCGCGCAACATAGCAAGAAACCATGAAAAACAAAAAGCAGATGCGGCTGCGGGGCTTCACCTTGGTGGAGCTTCTCGTGGTCATCGTCATCATCGCGGCCCTCGCGGGCCTTTCGGCGCCCATGATCCTTCGCCAACGCAAGGCGGCAGACAGGACCGAGGCGATCAGCAACGCCAAGCAGCTCGCCCTCGCGCTGCTTGAATTCGATCAGGAGTTCGGGTCCTTCCCGGACGACACCACCGCCGAGCAGATGCAGGAGAACCAGGTCACCGACCTCACTCCCCTGACCGGCAACACCTCGAACGACTACCTGCGGCAGTTGATCGGCTACGGTGTCCAGTCCGAAGACATCTTCTACGCGAAGACCCAGTACACCCGTCCGCCGGACAACGTCACCACCCAGGGCAACGCCCTGGAATCCGGTGAGGTCGGCTTCGGCTACGTGATGCTCGAGCAGGGTGTCGGTCAGAGCACCTCGGGCAACCCGGGCCGTCCGGTCCTGGTGGCTCCGCTGCTCGACGCCAACACCAACTGGGAATTCGACGTCGATCCCTATGGCGGCAAGGCCGTGGTCCTGAAGCTCGACACCAGCGCCGAAGCGCCGCTGATCCGCAACCAGGACAAGAACGTGACCGTCGGCGGCGGCAAGACGCTCCAGGACACCGGTGAAGACACCGTCTGGGGCACGGCCACCAATCCGACCCTCGTCGCGCCCGAGAAGCGCGGCGGCTGATCCACCATCGGATTTGACTCCCACCGGAAGGCTCCCCGCGGGCCTTCCGGTTTTTTCGTTTGCCCGTCCGCAACCGCTGGACGACTCAAGGACCACGTGATGACGGACGAGAAACCATCCAGCGCCTATCTGCCGTATCCGGTCTCCACCCTCAGCCCCCGGATCGTTCCGACCGATCTCTCCTCCTTCAAGTCGCGGGGCATTTCCGAGGTCGAGCGTGATCTCCAACAGAAGCTCGTCGAGCTTCGCGAGACCTATCTGGAAGCCATCGACCACTTCAACTGGAACAAGCTCGTCTACGAATCCGAGATCTCCTTCGAGCCGGTCGTCGGCGAAACCTACCACCTCTACGAGTCGCGCGGGCGCCGGGTCCTTTCCATGATCGGCCCTCAGGAATGGCCGATGCGGCACCTCGCCAGTGTCCGCCTCAACATCGACCGCCAGTGGCAGATCATCGACACCGCCGTCGATGCCCGCGAGTTCTTCGGCGAGCGCCCGGCGTGACTGGCGCGCCCCGCACTTCTCACTTGGCACGCCGCCCGCCGCGACCTAGACCCTCCCCGCCATGACCCGTCCGCAGATCGAACTGAGCATCAAGCTGTTCATCCTGGCCCTCCTCTTCGCCTTCGGTTGCGCCTGCTGGGTCGTCCTCGGCATGCTGGGTCTCGTCTGAGCCCGTGGCGGCGGAGATTTCATCCGTCATGCCGGCACATCACTCCTCCTCGACCACGTAGTCCCGGTCGGGGATGTCGGTGCCGAACTCCTCGCGCATCGCGTCGCGCCGCTGCTGGTTCTCGATGGCCACCCCGAGGAAATGCTGTTCCCCGAGGATCGCCTGCCGGTTCCGCCACCACAGCCCGAGCCACCAGAGGCCTCCGAGAAACCCGCTGAAGACCAGAAGCACCACTCCGCCCCTCCAATCGAAGTCCCCCAGGGCGAGCATCATCAACACGCCGAGGGTCGCGCTCGATATCAGGAAGGCGCGCATCGTCGGAGAGTCGGCCTTGACGAAATAGAAGCCGACCGCGATCAGCGCGGGCACGTAGAGAATGCCCCACGCCGTGATCACCGGCATCAGGAACAGATAGACCGCCGCCGGCAGCGCGTCCCACAGGGCGGTGGGGTTCAGGCCGGCGACGGCCGCCACCAGTCCCGCCGACAGGCATACCAGAAACGACGTCCCCAGCACGCTGGCGACGATCAAGCCGACCCGTCGCAACATGTCCGCGATCGCCACGCCGACGACATCCTCCAGATCGAAGGGAAGGGACACGCCGGGGGAATAGCCTCAGCGGATGATCGCCGCCAGCACCAAACCTCCCGGACGGCGACTCACTTCACCCGCACGACCGCCGCCTTGCCGTCGTTCGTTTTCGCGAAAACCAGGCCGTCGGCGTAGGCCACCGGCGCCCAGCACTTGCCGCCGAGGATCTTCGCCCGGCCACTTTCCTTCCAGCCGGACTTGTCCGCCTTGCCCACGACCAGGTCACCGGTCTCCGCCAGCACCACGACCGAGTCGCCGACCATCAACGAGCTTCCGCGGGTCCCCGGCATCCGCTCGCGCCAGCGGACCTTGCCGGTCGCCATGTCCATGCGGATCAGTTCCGCATCGATGTTCTTGTCGCCGAAGACGCCGATGATGTCTCCGTCCGCCAGGATGCTGTTCTGGAAGATCATGCGGGTGTCCTCGTCCTTGTGCATCACCTGCGGCCGGCCCGATGAGAGATCGAGCACCACGTAGCCCATGCCGTAGCCCGAGGCGAGGAACAGCTTGTCGTCGTGAAACTGCGGATTGCTCGCGTTCACGTCGTACGAGGTCCGCCAGAGGAAATCGAACAGCTCCTTTCCGGTATCGAGATCATAGGCCACGAATTCCCGGCCGTGGAAGGCGCCGAGCGCGTTCTTGCCCTTGTACTCGAAGAAGATCGGCGTCGCGTATCCCGGCTTCTCGCGGCCGCCGAACTTGCTCATCACCTCGCCGGTCATCTTGTCCAGCGCATAGACCGCGGCGTCCTTTCCGCAGGGCAGGCAGTAGAGCCAGTCGCCCCGCACCACCGGGGCCGCCGAGTAGCCCCACGACGGCGCCTTGCCCCCGAAGTCGGCCTGATAGTGCCGGTGCCACTTCACCGAGCCATCCTCGAGCGAGAGGCAGAAGAGGTTTCCGGTCCGGCTCAGCGTGTAGACGCGGTCGCCGTCCACCGTCGGCGTCACGTTCGGTCCGCCCTCGTAGAGCTTCGGATTCAGCTCCTCGGGGTAGTCGTATTTCCAGAGCACCTTCCCGCTCGCCTTGTCGAAGCACCAGATGATGTCGTTGTCGTCCTTGTTGCCGGCGACGATCGCCCGGTCCCCCGCGACCACGAAGCCCGCACAACCCTTGCCGACATCGGCCTGCCAGACCGTCGCCGGCTTGACCGTCGCACCGAGATCCCCCGTCACCGTCGCCTCGCCGTCGGGGCCGAGATAGCGGGGCCAGTCGGAGGCGCCGGCGGGCGACAGGAGCAGCGAAAGAACGGGCAGCGACAGGACGGCGGCTTTCATGATCGGGCAGCGTAGCCGCATCCCACCCCGGCGCAAGTCGAGTTGGCTGAATGATCCGCCCGGGGAGTCGGGTAGACTCGCGGTTGACCGTCCGCCATCCGTGGGCAGACTCCGCCGATCGATTCATGAACCGCCTCCACCTGCTGTCCCTTCTGCCCGTCTCCCTCGCGGCCCACGCCATCGAAACCCTCGATCCCACCATCGTGGAGGCCGAGCGGGTCGAGGATGAGATCTCCGCCGTCAGCGTGCTCTCGCGCGATTCCCTCGATCTGTTCCAGTCCGAGAGCTTCGCCGACCTTTCCGGACTCGTTCCGGGCTTCCACGTCGTCTCCGCCGACTCCCGCGGCTACGGCCAGGTCGTCGCGATGCGCGGCTCGACCAACACCCTCTTCTTCGGCCCGCCGGCTCTCGGCCTCACCATCGACGACGTCCCGCTCGGCGACGCCTACAGCTACCCCTCGGAACTTCTCGAACTGTCCGAGGTCCGCGTCCACCGCGGGCCGCAGGGTCCCTACTTCGGGCGCAACGGCGCCGCCGGCATGGTCGAGATGTTCACGCCGCGCCCCGGCGACACCCGCCGCACGGCCCTCACCGCCGAATACGGCTCCTACGATCACTGGGGACTCGGGCTCAGCTCGTCCGGCCCGCTCGGCGGCGACCTTTCCTACTCGGTCCAGCTTTTCCACGACCAGCGCGACGGCTTCATCCGCAACCCGCTCTTCGGCGGGGAGCTCGACGACCGCGAAGCCACCGGCGGACTCTTCAACCTGTTCTGGAATCCGAGCGACGACTTCGAGCTGCGCCTGCGCTTCTTCGCCGAGCACATCGACGACGGTACCCAGCGGCTCTCCTCGCTCTTCAGCCCGGATCCCTTCACCGTCACTTCCGACAACCCGGGCCGCACCGACATCGAGCGCTACCAGCTCTCCCTGCACTCCCGGAAGGAGTTCGACGCCGGCACGCTCGAGACCATCCACAGCTACCAGACCTGGGACCTCGACCCGTCCACGGTCGATCTCGACCTCAGCTTCCCGATGCCGATGAACGGCTTCGCCGACTCGCGTTCGACCATCGTCCAGACCCAGGACCTTTTCTCCAACGAGATCCGCTTCTCCTCGCCGGAGGATGAGTCGCTCCGATGGCGCGTCGGGCTTTTCCAGATGTGGACCGACAACTCCGGCACCGCCGCCCGGCAGCTCTTTCCCGGCTTCGTCGAAACGACCTGGTTCGACATCGAGCAGCTCAACCTGGCCGTCTTCGGCAACCTGTCCTACGACCTCACCGAGGTCCTCACCCTCGATGCCGGACTGCGGGCCGACTACCACGAGTCGGAAATCGACCGCCTGCAGCGCGACCCGGTCCCCGGCGACGACATCGTGCGAGGCTCGCAGGACGACTTCTTCGTCTCGCCCGTGCTCGGCCTGACCTACGCGGTCACCCCCGCCATCGACCTCTTCTACCGCAGCTCGATCGGCAACAAGCCCGCCGGCTACTCGGCCTACGTCGACAATCCGGCCATCGCCCGCTTCGACACCGAGACCAACTGGTCCAACGAGATCGGTCTCGAATACGACTGCCCGGCCTACCGTCTCCGCTTCGGCATCCGTGGATTCTGGGACCAGATCGACGACTATCAGGTCAACGAATCCATCCCCGGCGCCACCGACTTCGCCATCGTGAACGCCGACGAGGTGACCTCCCGCGGCGTGGAAATCGACGCCGCCTGGGCACCGATCAGCGGTCTCACCCTGCGCGGCAGCTTCGGCTACGTCGACGCCACCTTCGACTCCTACATCAATCCCTTCACCCTCGTCCCGATGAACGGCAACCACGTGCCCTTCGTCCCCGAGTACACCGGCAGTTTCGGCGTCCGCTACGATTTCACCTGCGGGTTCTACGCCCAGACCTCGCTCCGCGCCGCCGGCCGTACCCGCTACGATTCCCCGAACACCCCGATCGCCACCGACGACGCCTACATCACCTGGGACGCCGAGATCGGCTACCAGGCCGAACATTTCAGCGTCGCCCTCTACGGCCGCAACCTGGCCGACGAAAACTACTACACCTTCATCAACCCGCAGGTCTTCGCCGGAGCCCCCGGGGACCCCCAGCAGTTCGGCGTCCGCGTCCGCACGACCTTCTAAGAATCCGCCACTTCAGTACGTAGTGCCCCCTTCAGGGGGCCGCGGGGCCCGGGTCACCCAACCCTCAACCCGTTGCAAAGCCCCGCAAACCTTCTACAGTCACGACCAATGCGCCCGATCCTCGTTTTCCTCTCCATCCTCGCCCTGCCACTCACCGCCGACGTCGCCGGCTGGCTCAACTGGCGCGGCCCGCTCCAGACCGGCGCCTCGCTGGAAACCGGCCTGCCGACGAAAACCGAGCCCGGCAAGGAACTCTGGACCTATCCGCTCAAGGGCGCCGGCACCCCGGTCATCGCCGACGGCCTGCTCTACGCCTTCGGCTTCACCGCCGGCACCGGCGAGGAGGTCCGCGAGAAGCTCGTCTGCCTCGACGCCGTCACCGGCGAGAAAAAGTGGGAGCGCCTGTTCTCCGACTACATCAGCGACATCGTCTACGAGCGCTACGGCATCGGCTCGCACGTGATCGATCCCGAGACCGGAAACGTCTATCTCCAACTCTCCAACGGCCGCTGCGTCGCCTTCACCCGCGACGGCGAGCCGCTGTGGGAACACTCACTGATGGAGGAACTCGGACGACTCACCTTCCCCAACGGCCGCACCGGCTCCGCCGCCGTCTTCAAGCACCTCGTCATCTTCCACTGCGTCACCGCCAACTGGGGCACCGACGGCCCCGCCCAGGACCGCTTCTACGCCTTCGACAAGCAGAGCGGCGAACTCGTCTGGTATTCCAGCCCCGGCACCCGACCGGTCGACAGCTCGTTCGGCATGCCGGTCTTCGGAAAACTCGGCGGCCATGACGTCTTCTACGCCGGCACCGGCTGCGGGCACGTCGTCTGTGTCGATGCCAACACCGGCGCCCCCGTCTGGCGCTTCCACCTTTCGCAGGGCGGCGTCAATTCCCAGATTCTCCTGCTGGGCGACGACCGCCTGATCGCCGTCCACGGCAGCGAGAACACCGATGCCTCCACCACCGGACGCATGACCTGCATCCGCATCCCGACCGAATTCCCCGCCGAGCAGCTCGTGCTCGGCAAGGACGCCGAGGTCTGGCGCAACGACGACGTCACCGCCTTCAGCTCTTCGCCCGTGCTCGCCGAGGGCAAGGTGTTCTCCACCATCGCCCGGGGAGAACTGCTCTGCATCGACGCCGAGACCGGCGAGACACTCTGGTCGGAAAAGCTCGCCCCCGACCAGATCCACGCCTCCCCGACCTTTGGCGATGGTAAGCTCTACGTCCCGATGTTCGACGGTGCCTTTTACGTCCTCGATCCCGGCCAGGAGACCAACAAGCACCTCTACGAGCACAAGTTCGAGGAAGCCTGCCTCGGCGCCCCCGCCATCTGGGCCGGCAAGGTCTACCTCATCACCAAGGAAAAACTCCACTGCTGGGGCCCCGCCGAAGGCTCGTTCCGGGGCATCGACATGCCTGTCGATCAACAAGCGTCCACCTCCGACGAGATCACCCGCCTCCAGGTCGTTCCCGCCGAGTTCGCCCTCAATCCCGGCGACTCGCAGCAGTTCAAGGTTTTCGGCCTCAACGCCACCGGCAATCGCGTGAAGGAAGTCACCCCTGAAACATGGGAGACCTTCATCCCGCCCACCGCGAAGGTGAAGGCCACCGTCGATGCCTCGTTCGAGGGCTCCACCCTCACCGCCGCCGAAGACGCCAAGCTCTCGGCCGGCGCCTTCAAGGCGTCCTGGAACGGCCTTTCCGCCACCACCCGCGGCCGGGTCGTCGCCGGCTACGGCTACGAGGAGGACTTTGAAAACGTCGAGCTCTCGATGAAGAGCGAGACCGACCCCGACGAGGCCGTCAATTTCCCGCCCCTCCCATGGCTCGGCGCGCGCATCAAATGGTACGTCCTCGAACGCGACGGCTCCAAGGTCATCGCCAACCGGCTCGACAACATCCTCTTCCAGCGAACGATGAACTTCTTCGGCTCGTCGGACATGAGCGACTACGTCCTGCAGGGTGACGTCATGACCGACGGCAACCGCCGCATCATGTCCACCGTCGGCTTCGTCAACCAGCGCTACCTCATCACCCTCGTTGGAAATTCCCAACAGCTCGAGATTTCCTCGAACTACGATCGCGTCCGCAGCTCGACAAAGTTCCGCATCCGTCCCGACACCTGGTACCACCTCAAGACCTGGGTCGAGCGCAAGGACGACGGCACCGGCACGGTCCACGCCAAAGCCTGGCCGCGCGGCGAGGACGAGCCGGCCGACTGGACCCTCTCCGTCCCCGTGAAGCACTGCCACTCCCAGGGCGCCCCCGCCGTCTTCGCCTTTTCACCGCAGGCCCAGAAACGCGTCTACATCGACAACATCAAGCTCACCAAAGAGTAAGCACCTCCCGACTCCATCAATCCCCCTTGGCGTTCTTGGCGTCTTGGCGGTTCCCCATCGCTTATGAAAACCACCCTTCTTCTCCTCGCCCTCACGCCCGCCCTGCTCGCCAACGACTGGCCGATGTGGGGTGGCCAGCCGTCCCGCAACATGGTCGCCGAGGCCAAAAACCTTCCGACCGAGATCGAGATCGGCGAGATCGACATCGAAACCGAAAAGGTCGACCTCTCCTCCGCCAAGAACGTCCTCTGGGCCGCCAAGCTCGGCTCCCAGACCTACGGCAACCCGGTCATCGCCAACGGCAAGGTGCTCGTCGGCACCAACAACGAGGTCCCGCGCGACCCGAAGCAGACCGGCGACCGCGGCGTGCTGATGTGCTTCGACGAAAAGACCGGCGAGTTCGTCTGGCAGCTCATCATTCCCAAGCTCGGTGCCGGCAAGGTCAGCGACTGGGAATACGTCGGCCTCTGCTCGTCCCCGGTGATCGAGGGCGACCGCGCCTGGCTCGTCAGCAACCGCGGCGAGGTCATCTGCCTCGACATGAAGGGCATGGCCGACGGCAACGACGGCCCCTTCGAGGACGAGGTGAAGTACATGACCGCCGATCCCGCCAACCCGGTCGAACCCGGTCCGCAGTACGCCGACATCCTGTGGATCTTCGACATGCGCGAGGAACTCGGCGCCTTCCCGCACAACGTTTCCTCCTGCTCGCCGCTGATCGTCGGTGACCGCGTCTACACGGCCACCTCCAACGGCGTCGACTGGTCACACACCAACATTCCCGCCCCTCTTGCCCCGGCGCTCTGCGTCCTCGACAAGAACACCGGCAAGCTCCTCGGCGAGGAAATCTCCGGCGTTTCCGAGCGCGTCCTCCACGCGAGCTGGAGCTCCGCCGCCTACGGCAAGGCCGGCGACAAGGATCTCATCGTCTGGGGTGGCGGCGACGGCTTCGCCTACGGCTACGACCCGAAACCGGTCTACGACGAGGATGAGGAACTCGACATCCTCAAGGAGATCTGGCGCTTCGACTGCAATCCGCCCGAGTACCGCATGAAGGACGGTGAGCCGGTCAAGTACGCCACCTACAAGGGCCCGAGCGAGGTCATCGCCACCACCGTCATCCACGACAATCGCGTCTATGCCGTGATCGGCCAGGACCCCGAGCATGGCGACGGGCTGGGACGTCTCACCTGCATCGACCCGACCAAGGAAGGCGACATTTCCAAGACCGGCGCCCTCTGGACCTACGGCGACGTCGGCCGCTCGATCTCGACCCCGAGCATCGCCGACGGCCTCATTTTCCAGGCCGAGTACGACGGCGACCTCCACTGCCTCGACGCCAGGACCGGCGAGCACTACTGGAAGCACGAGACCCTGAGCCGCATCTGGGGATCGACCCTCGTCGCCGACGGCAAGGTCTTCCTCCCGACCGAGGACGGCGAGCTCTACATCTTCGCCGCCGACAAGGAGAAGAAGGAGCTCGGCACCGCCTCCTTCGAGGCCTCCATCTACAGCTCCCCCGTCGTCGCCAACGACGTCCTCTACATCGCCACCATGACCCACCTCTTCGCGATCAAGTCGGAGTAATTTGGAGTGCGGAGGCTTGCCTCCGCTTTCGAGCCACCCTTCACCTCGGCCAATCCCACTCACTCCGCTCCACCACGCAAGATCCGCCTCCGCAACCCACCCCGAGAAATGAACCGAAGAATCGACTGGCCCCACGCCCCGCCTCATCGGCTTGGCTCCGGTCACTCGTATTTCGTCACTGCGGGCACCTATCGAAAACAACACCACTTCCGCCAAGCCGAGCGCCTCGACGTTCTCCAGCGCGGACTTTTCAATCTTTGCTCCCATCACGACTGGAAGCTCGAGGCTTGGGCGATCTTCTCAAACCACTACCACTTCATCGCCTTGCCACCATCCGCGGATCGGGCGGTGAGCCTCAGGGAATTCTTCTCGACCCTCCCAAGCAAAACCGCCCGCTGGATCAACACGCTCGACAACCAGACCGGTCGTCGTGTCTGGCACAACTATCGCGATACCATTCTCAGCTACGATCGCTCCCGATTCGCGCGGTTGAAATATGTGCACCGAAACGCCGTGCATCACGGACTGGTGCGTTTGGCCGAAGATTACCCCTGGTGCTCCGCATCATGGTTTCGTCGCACCGCCGATCCGGCATATCGCAAAACCATCGACTCCTTCAAAATCGACTGCGTGAACGTGCCGGACGATTTTCATCCCGTCGAACCCGCCACGCCGCTCGAAAGCGGAGGCAAGCCTCCGCACTCCAAAGCATGAAACCCTCCCACGTCGCCGCCGTCGTCTTCATCGTCCTCGCGATCCTCCACCAGGACTTCTGGAACTGGGCCGACACCTCGCTGGTCTTCGGCTTCGTCCCGGTGGGGCTCGCCTACCACGCCGGTTACTCGATCGCCGCGGCCATCTTCTGGTTCCTCGTCTCGAAGTTCGCCTGGCCCTCCGCCATCGAGGAATGGGCGGATGCCGAGGATGCCAGAGATTAGGATGGTGAGATGTTGGAAGCTTGAGGTCCGGCCCCACCTCCATCACCCGCCCATGATCCCCAATCATCGAGTTTCCCAATCATCCCAATGACCTCGCTCTTCATCATCATCGGCTACCTCTGCCTGCTGATCGGTCTCGGATTGGTGAGCAACCGCTTCTCGAAGGGGACAAGCGCCGACTTCTTCGTCGTCAGCCGCACCGTCGGCTCGTTCCTGCTCCTGATGTCGGTCTTCGGCACCACCATGACCGGCTTCGCCCTCGTCGGCTCGACCGGCAAGGCCTACACCTCGGGCATCGGTGCCTATGGCCTCATGGCCTCGTGGTCGGGCCTCATCCACTCGGCGGTGTTCTTCCTCGTCGGGATCCGGCTGTGGGCGGTCGGCAAAAAGCACGGCTACCTGACCCAGTGCGAGTATTTCCGCAACCGCTTCGACTCGGAGAAGATCGGCTATCTGCTTTTTCCCATCCTGATCCTGCTCCTCATTCCCTACCTGCTGGTCGGGGTGATCGCCGCCGGCAAGTTCATCCAGGCCTCGACCAAGGGGCTGTTCCCCGAGGCATTCGCGCTCACGCTTCCCAACGGCAGCCCGCACCCGCTTTCCGGCGGCATCCCGCCCGAAATCGGCGGCGCGGCGATCTGCTTCATCGTGCTCTTCTACGTCT
>CALGOH010000241.1 GCA_937957985.1 uncultured Verrucomicrobiae bacterium | reverse complement strand
AACTTCCCGAGCCGGAGACGCTTTTCGACGACTACGCGAACCGCCACCCCTCGCAGAAGGAGCAGCGGATGGAGATCGCCGACGACTTCTACTGGGGTCACGACATGAAGCTGCACGGCGAGCCGCGCTTTCCCGAATACTTCGAGGCCGGCATCCCGAACGGCGAGTACAAGCGGATGAACGACGAGCAGAAGAAGGCGTGGGACGCGAGCTACGAGGAGGAGAACCAGAAGATGCTCGCCGCCGTGGAAGCCGGTGAACTGAAGGGCGACGACGTGACCCGCTGGAAGTACCAGCGCTACATCAAGGACTACCTGCGCTGCATCCGGGCCGTGGACGAGGGCGTGGGCAGGATGCTCGACTATCTCGACGAGAGCGGCCTCGCGGAGAATACGATCGTGATCTACTCGTCCGACCAGGGCTTCTACCTCGGCGAGCATGGCTGGTACGACAAGCGCTGGATGTTCGAGGAAAGCTTCGCCATGCCCTTTCTGATCCGCTGGCCGGGGGTCGTGAAGCCCGGCACCCGCAGCGACGCCCTGATCCAGAACATCGACTACGCCCCGACCTTCCTCGAGATCGCGGGGGCGGACGTCCCGGAAACGGTGCAGGGCCGCAGCCTCCTGCCGCTGCTCAAGGGCTCGGGCAAGGCTCCGGCCGACTGGCGCGAGGGCCTCTACTATTTCTATAGTGGAGAAGCCACCCACCGCGTCGCGGCGCACGACGGGGTCTGCGACGAGCGCTACAAGCTCATGTTCTTCCCCGGAGACGACTCCTGGAACCTCTTCGATCTCGAGAAGGATCCGATGGAGATGAAATCGGTCCACGATGATCCGGCCTACGCGGAGGTGCTGGAGCGGATGAAGAAGCTCTACGCCGGGTTGCGGGACCAGTACCGGATGAACGAGGCCACCCTTCCGGCCCATCGTCTGGGACAGGGTTGGTGGAAGCAGCGTCATCAGCAGAAGCTCCGGGAGATTGCGGAGGGAGGCCATGAACTGGTCTTCATCGGCGACTCGATCACCCAGGGCTGGGAGGGCGCGGGCAAGGAGACGTGGCAGAAGTTCTACGGCGACCGCAAGGCGCTGAACCTCGGCTACTCCGGCGACCGCACCGAGCACGTGCTGTGGAGGTTGCTCAACGGCGAGTTGGAGAATGTCGATCCAAAGGCCTATGTGCTGATGATCGGAACGAACAACACCGGGCACCGGCAGGCACCGCCGGAGGAGACCGCCAGCGGGATCAAGTTGATCCTCGAGATGCTCCGCGACCGCTCACCCGACTCGCAGATCCTGCTGCTTTCCGTCTTTCCGCGGGACCAGAAACCCGACGGCAGGATGCGCCGGATCAATGATGGCGTGAACGAAATCATCAAGGGCTACGCCGATGGCGAGCACATCCACTGGCTTGATCTGAGCGACACCTTCCTCGCCGAGGACGGGACGCTGCCCGGGGAGGTGATGCCGGACTTCCTGCATCCGAAAGCCGAGGGCTACCGCATGTGGGCCGAGGCGATGGAGCCGACGTTGAAGAAGCTGCTGGAGTGAGGATCGACCCGGTCTTCAAGAGCGTGAGTGGCGTATGTAGTTCCCCCTTCAGGGGGTCTTGGTAAGCTGCAAGATGGCTTCGTTTCATCCATCATGCGTCCTACCCGGACCGATGCGGAAGCCCCCCTGATGGACTCCATACGTCACCGGCGCGCCGTCAGATGGATTCGAGGACGCCGGTGGAGTCGCCGATGCGCTCGGCTTTGACTTCCATCTTGTCGAGGAGCGACAGATAGAGGTTGGTCATCGGAGTGCCTTCGGCCGCCTCGATCAGGCGGCCGGGGCGGAGTTGTCCGTTGCCGCCGCCTGCGAGAAGGACGGGGAGGTCGTTGTGGTTGTGGCGGTTGCCGTCGGCGATCCCGCCGCCGTATACGATCATCGAATGATCGAGCAGGTTGCCGTCGCCTTCACGGGTGTTCTTCAGTCGCTCGATGAAAAGGGCGAACTGCTCGATGTAGAAGGCGTCGATCTTCGCGATCTTTTCCAGATGCTCCTCGTTGCCACGATGATGCGAAAGTTCGTGGTGGCCGCTGTGGACGCCGAGTTCGGGGAAGGGGCGGTTGGAACCGTCGTGGGCCAGCATGAAGCTCGCGATGCGCGTCGAGTCGGTCTGGAAAGCCAGCGCCATCAGCTCGAACTGGATGCGGATGTGTTCCTTGTAGGACTCCGGGACGCCGGTGGGGCGGTGTTCCTCCGGAACTTCGACACGGAACTTCTCGGCGCGTTCGATGCGGGACTCGATGTCGCGGACAGCGGTGAGATACTCGTCCATCTTGCCGCGGTCGGTCGAGCCGAGCCGGCCTTGCATGCGCTTGGCGTCCTCGTGCACGAAATCGAGGATGCTCTTGCGGTAGCCGCGGCGGCGGGCGTCCTGCTCCGGGTTGCCGGAGCCGAACAGCTTCTCGAAGACCAGTCGCGGATCCCGCTCGGCGGGGGCCGGCGTGTTCTCGTCGATCCACGAGAGATTGAACTGGTAGGCGCAGGAGTAGCCGGAATCGCAGTGACCGGAGCGCCGCGGGGGATCGGTCGAGAGTTCGAGCGAGGAAAGCCGGGTCCGGTGGCCGATCTGGCGGGCGGCAAGCTGATCGACGGAGACGCCGATCTCGATGTCGGCCCCGGCGGTCTTGCGCGCCTGGCAGCCGGTCAGGAAGGTCGCGTTGGCGCGGGCGTGGTCACCGGCCCCGTCCCCGTTGGCGAAGGCCTTGTCGTGGTCGAGGTGCCGAAGGACCGAGAAATGATCGCGTAGGCCTGCCAGCGGCTTGAGCGTATCCGAGAGCTGGAAATCGCGCTCCGTTCCGGTCGGCAGCCATTTCGCGACGTTCACGCCGTTCGGGATGTAGACGAATCCGAGGCGGGTCGGATGCCCCGCGGCGGTGCGGGTCACGGCGCCGAACGAGTCGAGCGACGGCAGCGCCAGCGTGGCGGCGACCCCTTTGAGAAAGCTGCGGCGTGAATGCATCTGAATGGTAACGTCGCTGGTTTTCGAAATCCTTCAACCTTCGCCTCGGCGATACTGGAACGGGGCCGAGCGGATGACCGCCTTGATCATGGCGCGGGTTCCGCCACCGGCCTTTTCGGTCTCACGGATGATCCCGTCGATGGCCGGCTTGTCATACCAGTCGGTGCCGCGGCCGAGGGCGTAGGTGAGCAGTTTGGACGCCACCGAGCGGTGAAAGTCGTGGCGATGGTCGCGCAGGAGGACCTCGCGCAGTTCGTCGGCGCCCTCGAACTTCTGTCTGCCGACGAGTTGACCCGAGGCGTCGATCGGCCGGCCGTGTTCCTCGGTGCGGAACGAACCGTCGGCGTCGAAGTTCTGCAGGCCGAAGCCGATCGGGTCCATCAGCGCGTGGCAGGACGAGCAGGCGGGATCCTCGCGGTGCTTCTCCATCTGCTCGCGCAGGCTCAGCCCCTCGCCGTGCTTCTCGGGCGGGGTGAGCTGCGGAACGTTCGGCGGCGGTGGGGGCGGCGCGGTGTCGAGCAGGTTCTCGAGCACGTATTTTCCGCGCAGCACCGGCGAGGTGCGCAGTGGGTGCGAGGTGACCAGCAGGAACGACCCGTGCCCGAGCAGTCCCCGCCGCCCGGTGTTCTCCAGCGAGACCCGGCGGAAATCCCGACCGCTGACGCCGTCGATCCCGTAGTGGCGGGCGAGCGGTTCGTTGACGAAGGTGTAGTCGGCGTCGAGCAGTTCGGTGAGCGGCCGGTCGGCGCGGATGAGGTGCCCGAAGAGCATCTCGGTCTCGGTCCGCATGAAGTCGCGAAGCTTGTTGTCGAATCGCGGAAAGGCCCGGCGGGAAGGATAGGTGCTGGCGAGGTCGCGGAGCTGGAGCCATTGACCGGCGAAATTCCGGACGAACTCACGGGCCCGGTCGGATTCGAGCATGCGGTCGATTTCGGCATCGAGCCCGTCGCGCAGCCGACCTTCGTCGGCGAGCTTGAGCAGCCGCTCGTCGGGCATGGTGGACCAGAGGAAATACGACAGCCTCGAGGCAAGCGCGTGCTCGTCGATCCGGTGGATGCGTTCGGCATTGTCCGGCTCGGGCTGCGGCTCTTCGCGGAAAAGGAACGACGGAGAAACCAGCATCGCCTCGAGGCCGTGACGCACGCCTTCCTCGAAGCTCCGGCCGTCTTCCTTCGCCAGACGGACGAAGTGGAGGTAGCGCTCGGCTTCCCCTTCACGCGGCGGCCGCCGGAAGGCGCAGCGGGCGAAGCGGCGGAAAATGTCGGTCGCCCAGGCTTCGTCCGCCGCGCCGTCGGGACGGTCGCCGAAGATCCGGCGATGGGATTCCGGCTTCGGCAGGCGGGGGCCGTCCAGCGGACCATCGAGACGGATCGCCGTGATCAGCACGTTGCGGTCGCGGCGGGTCGGATCGGCGGCTTCCGGGTCGTAGAGGTCGTTGGTGAAGGAAACCGTGACGGGAAACTCGCGGGCCTTGCCCAGCGTGAAGTTGAACTCGTAGGAGCCGACCTTTTCAAGCGGGTGCCGGATGTCCCAACCTGCGACCGTCCGCTCGTTGATGACGAGTTCCAGGCGGGCCGCTTCGTCGCCCGCGCGGCTGGCACCGGCATCGACGACGATCCGGTACTGCCCTGGCTTCGGCGCGCGGGGATTCACCGTGATTGAACCGTTGCTGTAGAGCAGGTGTCCGTCCTCACCGCCCTGTCCGGGGCCCGTGAGCTGCTTGCCGCGGAAGCGGGTCGACGGGTAGGGCATCGGGGCGGTGTGGATCGCGCGGTCGAGGCCGACACGGGCGGCGTCGAGAAAGCGGTCGAGGTGCGCGGGGGAAAGCGTGAGCACGTCGCCGATGTTGTCGAAGCCGTAGCCGGAGTCGTCGGGCGGCAGCAGCTCGCGGACATCGACCTGCACGCCGAGCAGGTCGCGGAGGGTGTTCTCGTATTCGGTCCGGTTCAGGCGGCGCAGCGTCACCCGGCCGGGGTCCGGATGGTCCGGGTCGGTCGGGAACACCGCGGCGTCGATCCACGCGACGATCTTCGCGCGGTCCGCGACCGGCGGCTGGAACTCGTCGGGCGGGGGCATCAGGCGGTGCTCGATGTGCCCGCGGATGCGCTTCCAGCGCTCGCGGTCGGCGATCATCGACCCGATGTCGCCGTAGTCGTCGAAGTCCAGTTCGCCCTTGCTGACGCCGTCGCCGTGGCAGTCGTAGCAGTAGTTTTCCAGCCACGGCTGCACCACGGACTCCCACTCCGCGGCCGGCGACGCGGCGAAGGCCGGGCCGGTCGCGAGCAGGATCGCGGCGCTGCGGTCGAGGATCACGGAAAACCAATACGTCGGCCCATCCGCCCGCTTTCGCAAACGACGTTACTGGATTTTGAGTTGCCCGGAAGCGGGTCTTGCCCAGTTTGCGTCCATGTCTCGTATCTTGCGGCTCGCGTCCGGGTTTGTCGGTGCGGTTCTCCTGGCCTCCTGCGCGTCGCCGCCGAAGCCGCAGTGGCTGATGCCGACACCGGTGATGTACCTCGATGGCAAGGTGCATCCCTTCGCCCACCTCCCGCGGTCGGAGAAGCGGACGGACGTCGAGGTCTTCTACACCACCAACCGCAACCCCGAGGGCGACCACTACGGCAACGATGTCGGTTCGGTGCTGCGTTTCGGCACCGCTCGCATCGAGCTGGGCGAGGAGACCGACACCTGGGAGACGCTGGCCGACGCTTCCACCGAGCATCCGCGCCCTCGACCGATGCCGGTCCGCCTCGTCGAGTCGGAGGAACTCGGCACCGATGGGGATTCAGGCGTCATCGGAAAGTGGGCGGCGCAGGTCGATCGCGCGGTGCGGCGCACGGCGACGCGGGATGTCGTGATCTACGTCCACGGAGCCAAAGTCGGCTTCTTCCATTCCTGCGCCTTTGCCGCCGAACTCGATCACTTCGCCGGCCGCGACTTTACGCCGGTCGCCTTCGACTGGCCGACCCATCAGGAGATCCTCTCCTACGTCGATGGCGTCGATGTCGATCACGCGCGGAACTCGTCGTCGCGCCTGGCGGAAACGATCCGGGTGTTGGCAGACCGGACCTCGGTCGACCGGATCCACATCGTTTCGTGGAGCGCCGGTGCGCGGGTCCACTCACGGGCACTCGCGGAACTTGGGCAGGGGGACCTCCAAAAGGCCCGCGCGCGCTACCGGCTCGGCGTCATGGCCTTCACCGCGAGCGACGTGCCGGTGAGGGATTTCATCGACCGGCTGCCGGCGATCCACGGTCTCAGCGACCACGTGCTGGTCTACATGTCCGATGGCGACGGCGCGTTGAGATGGTCGGCCCGACTCATGGGTGGGGGGCGTCGGCTCGGGTTCGAGCCCGAGAAGCTGGGCCCCGAGGAGATCAAGGCCCTGCGGGCGGCGCCGCGGTTGGAGGTCGTCGATACTTCCTACAAGAAGCAAAAGCGAGGCTTCGACATTACCGGCCACCGCTACTGGTTCCAGCATCCGTGGGTGAACAGCGACCTCATCCTCGCGCTGCGCACGGGCGCGCCTGCCGCGAAACGCGGGCTTGAGCCGGCCCCGACCCGTGGCGTCTGGTATCTGCCGGAGGACTACCAGGAGGAGATCGGCCGCCATGCGCATCGGCTGACCGGCGGAAGCTGGTGATGCCGGGTGGACAGCTGGCGAAGTCCGGCCCATGGTCGGCGCATGGCACGAAAGATCGGCATGGTCGGGCTCGGCCGGATGGGCGCCAACATGGCGCGACGGCTGAAGGATTGCGGACACGAGGTCGTGGTCGTCCACGATCTCCGGAAGGAAGCGGCGGAGGAACTCGCCGCCGAACTCGGCTGTGAGGCGGCGCCGGATCTCTCGGCGGTCACCGCCGCGGCGGACGTCGTCTTCACGGTGGTGACCGACGACGAGGCGATGCGGGCGATCTTCGCCGGCGACGCCCTGCTCAAGGAGGCAGCGGGCACGACTTTCGTCAACTGCGCGACGATCAGCCCGGCGGTCCACCAGGAGGTCGCGGAGCTTTGCGACGCGGCCGGTGCGAAGGCGCTGGAGGCCTGCATGGCGTCGAGCATTCCGCAGGCGCGCGATGGCACGCTCTACCTGATGATCGGTGGCGACCAGGCGACCTATCTGGAACTGGAGGAGCTGTTCCGCGATCTTTCGAAGTCCCTGCGCTACATCGGAGAAACCGGCCGCGCCGCGCAGGTCAAGGCGCTGGTGAACATGGTGATGAACATCAACACCGCCGCGCTGGCCGAGGGACTCGGCCTGGGCAAGGCGCTCGGTCTCGACCTGGAGATGCTGTGCGAGGTGTTCTCGCAGACCGGCGCGAACTCGCGGGTGCTCGAGACCGACGCGGCGGACATGCTGGCGCGCGATCACGACTGCTTTTTCTCCGCCGAGCATGCGGCGAAGGACAGCGGCATCGCCAACATGCTGGCGGTCGATGCCGGCGTGGACGTGCCGCTCTCGAAGGCGACCGAGGCGCAGTATCGTCGTCTGATGGATCTCGGCCGCGGCCAGCTCGACAAGTCGGCGGTGGCGGAGCTGACATTTCCGGGGAGGTTGGACGATGCTTGAGGACATCGAGTTCAGGAACCGTCGCGGCGAGCGGCTGGATGTCTCGTTTCATCCGGGTGAGAGGAGCGACCGGCTGGTGCTGCTGGGTCACGGCGTCACGGGAAACAAGGACCGGCCGCTGCTGGTCGCGCTGGCCGCGGGATTGTCGGCGAGGGGCTGGCCGTGCCTGAGGATCTCCTTTTCCGGCAACGGCGATTCGGAGGGCGACTTCCGGGAATCGACCGTGACCAAGGAGCGCGAGGATCTGAGGGACATCCTCGCCCGCCTCCCCGATGGTCTGCACATCGCCTACTGCGGTCATAGCATGGGCGCGGCGGTCGGCCTGCTCACCGCCGACACCGACGAGCGGCTGAAAGTCCTGGTGAACCTGGCGGGAATGATCCGCACCGAGGAATTCTGCGGGCGCGAGTTCGGGGAAGTCACGCCCGACGAGGGTTGCATGTGGGACGAGCCGGATTGTCCGCTGTCGCAGAGTTACGTCGATGACATGGAATCGATCGGCGACCTTTTCGACGAGGTGGCGGGTCTGGGCCGGCCGCTGCTGCTGATTCACGGCACCGACGACGACGTGGTCCTGCCCGAAGACAGTGACGACGCGTATGAAGCCGCGCAGGAGCCGAAGCGGATCGTGCGCATCGAAGGCGAGGGACATTCCTTCAGCGAAGACAGCTACCCGCAGGTGGTGGAGGAGGTCGCGCGCTGGCTCGACGAGCACCTATGATCTGGAAGCTGCCGTCGCGCGAGGTGCGCTTTCCCCGGCGCCCGCTGGTCGTGGGGATCGTCAACGTCAACGACGACTCGTTTTCCGGCGACGGCACGCTGGATCTCGACGAGGCGCTGGCGATCGCGAGGCGGCAGGCGGAGGCCGGCGCCGACGTGATCGACATCGGAGCGGAAAGCGCGCGCACCAACCGCGGGGCGGTGGCGGTCGGTGAGGAAGTACGACGTTTCTCGGAGTTCCTCGAGTCCTGGCCGGAGGTGGTGGCCGAAGCGGTGCCGCGGGACGATGCCCAGCTCTGGCCGCCGGTGGTTTCCGCGAACACCTGGCGCCCGGAGGTGGTGGAGGCGGTGCTGCCCCTCGGCGTCGAGCTGGTCAACGACATGGGTGGCCTGCCCGACGACCGCAACGCCCGCCTTTGTGCCGGGGCCGGTGCGTCGCTGCTGATCATGCATACCGCCGGCCCGCCGAAGGTGCCGCAACTCGAACGGCGGTGGGTGGACGTGATGGCGGCGATGGACGGGTTCTTCGAGGAGAGGATCCGGGTGGCCGAAGAAGCGGGTCTGGATCGGGAACGGATCATCCTCGATCCCGGCATCGACTTCGCCAAGCAGCGCGACGACAACCTGAGGGTCTATCGCGAGCTGGACCGGCTGAACCGTTTCGGGCGACCGCTGCTGGTGCCCGTCAGCCGCAAGACGGTCATCGGCGAGGTCCTCGACCTGCCCGAGCCCGTGGACCGCGACGCCGGCACCATGGCCTGCATCGCCGCCGCGGTGCGGCGAGGAGCGGCGATGGTCCGTGTCCACGAAGTCGCCGGAGCCTGGCAGGTGGTCAGGACGCTGGAGGCGCTGGCCTGAGCGGAAGGAGGGATGCGGGATTGGCTTTTCCCGCTCCGAACCGCCGGGGTCAAAAGACGTAGTCCAGTTCGACACTGATGCGGGTCGTGTCGAAGGGAGCGATGTTCGGCGCCAGGGAATTTCCCGACGGACCGTCGGAGTCGTAGCAGGCGAACTTCGCAATCGCCTTGAAGTTCTCGTTGAAGGCCTTCACGAGCACCGCGTCGTATTCCCAGCCGCAGTCGAAATCGGAGTTGTTGTCACCGAGCAGATGGAAGACCTGGGTGAACTGGATTTCCCAGAAGGGGAGGGGTGTCGAGTGCGCGAGGTAGAGGTCGGCGATGCCGGGGTTGCGGACGAGGCCGATGCGGTTGCTTATGAAGGCGTCCGCGTAGCCGTTGAAGGCGTGAACGGTGGCCAGCGGGGTCACGAAGTCGGCATCGAGGTATTCGTAGCCGAGGGTGAAGGTGTGGCCGCCGGACTTGTGGACCGCGTTGAAATGGGCATACCAGGCCTCGTCGGGTTTCATGGCCGGCGAACTGCCGGTGTCGGTCTGGCAGGCGACCTCGCCGTAGAGATCGACCGGTCCGGCGGGCGCGGTGGCGGAGAGACCGTAGGTGTTGTTGCTGATGTAACCCGCGTTGGCGGCGGTTTCATCGAAGTCCATGAAGTAGGCGTAGCCGGTGAGCGTCGCCTCTCCGAACCGCTTGCAGGCGGCGTGGAGGAGATGGATGTCGCCGGCGAAGCTGCGGAGCGCGCCGGTGGCGTCGGAGCCGAAGATGCGGTTGGCGCGGTTGGCGTAGGCGTAGAAGAGCGCGAGGTCCTCGATCGAGGAGTTGCTGATGCTGAGCGCATCGAAGGTCTGTTCGTTCTGGCGCCAGCCGACGTTTCCGACGAAGGCGGCGTTGTCGAGGATGATGCGCTGGCGGCCGGCGCGGACGGTTGTGTCGAAGCCCTCGTACTGCAGATAGGCCTGGTTGAGTTCGTTGTTTTCGGGGTCGAGGATCGGCGTGCGCGTCGGGTCGTCGGGTGAGACCGCCGCCCCGGGTCCGGCGTCGTAGTGGTCGATCGCGGCCTGGGTGAACTCGCCTTCGACCAGGGCGCTGAACCCGTTCCAGTCGCGGGTCACGAGCCCGATCCGCTCGCGGAAGGTGAACGCGGTCGATGACCGCAGCGCGGGCGAGTCGATGTCGCCGTATTCAAGGCGGACGCGGAGATCCAGGGTCGGCCGGAGCCACGGGTCGGAGGTGGTGTCCTGCGGGGCAGGCGACTCCGCAGGGCCGGCATGGAGCGGGCCGGACAGGAGAAGCATGAGCCGGAGGATGCGTTTCCCGTTCATGGTTCGGTCATCGGCGATGGGAATGTGGGAACGAGTGCGCGGGGGCGGGCGCGTGTTGGATCAGGAATGCGGTTGGGGAATCTTCGGATGATCGACAAATGGCGCGAACGTCATGCCGCGCAGGGCATCGGCCGCCGATTCGCTCATCGCCACGAGGGTGTCGTGGAGCGGGCAGGGCTCGCCGACGCCGCACCATCCCGGGCCGAAAGGGCAGGCGCTCGGGTCGCGGTGGCCTTCGAAGAGCTCGACGACATCGAGGACGGTGATGGTGGCCGGGTCCCGTGCCAGACGGTAGCCGCCGCCCGGGCCGCGGCTTCCCTTCACGAGGCCGTGCTGGGAAAGGATGGTCATGATCTTGCCCACCAGCGGTTGCGAAAGGTTCCTGCTTTCGGCGATCTGATGGGAGCTGAGCGTCGAGTCCTGCGGGAAGACTTCCGCCAGGGCGCTCATCGCGGCGACCGCGCAGCCGCTCATTTTTCCGTAGCCGAACATGGAGTGAGGAGGATGAAATCCGGTGGAGAAGAATCCGACCGCCCGTCAGGCCGATCCGTGATGTGGGGGATCATTGATGAATCGGGAAAAAAGGAAAGGTTTTTCTTGAATGAGGGGATGGAAGGCTTCGTGCGCCGCGTGGTGGATGCATCGGTCAAGGGAGGGAACGCCACTCACCTCAAGGCCTGCGCCGATGACATGGCGGATGTGATTCATTCTTCCGCGGATCCTCCGGCGGCGGGATCGCGGGTCAGCCAATGGCTCAGCGCCGTGACCTGGGCCTGGCGCGAGTAGTCGATCGACTCGCCGAGGATCCGGGCGGCCTCCTGGGGGGCGTGGAAGCCCATCGAGTTCTCGGCGTTGACGAAGTCGAGGCGCCATTGGGCCTTGCGTTGGAGTTGGTGGATCTCCGCAAGCGCCTCCTCGCTGATTCCTCCTTCCCTGGCGTTGACGATCGCTGTCAGGGCTTCGTCGAGCGCCTCGCCGGCCTTGCCCATCAGGGCATGGCTGCGGTCCTGAATCGCATGGACGCGCGCGAGCAGTTCATCCTCGGGGTAGGCGTGGCAGGTCTGGCAGGCACGCGAGACATTGAGCAAGGGGCTTCGCACCCAGTGGTCGGAGACTTTCGTGGCGCCTTCCCGCTTGTAGGGCATGTGGCAGTCGGCGCAGGAAACCCCGCTGCGGGCGTGCACCCCCTGGCTCCACATCTCGAACTCCGGATGCTGCGCCTTGTAGATCGGGGCCCCGGTCTCGGCGTGGACGAAATCGACGAACGCACTGCCGTCGGGAAAGGTTGTCTCCTCGTAGTGCGCCTCGATTTCCTCCATGCGCAGGCCCTTGGCCCAGGGGAAGAAGAGCGTGGTTCTCGGCCCGCAGTAGTATTCCACATGGCACTGCGCGCAGGAGAAGCTGCGCATCTCCTGGCGGGTCGCGTCGACGTTCGGATCGTAGGGCCGGGAGCGGTCGCCTTCCCGCCAGCGTTCGATGCTCGGCAGGTGCGGGGCGGGCTTGCCGCTGTCGGCAAATGCCTGGATGCCGCGAACGAATCCCGGGCGGGTGACGCGCAGCGCCATCGTGTCCGGATCATGGCAGTCCACGCATGAGACCGGGTGGGCGGTGCCGGTCTGCTCCTCCGGTGGGCGGTCGGCGGGGGTGCCGTCGGGCGTGGCGAGCATCATCGCATGGGCGTCGTGGTAGGGGATGGTGCTCATCTTCTCGAAGCCGGACATGACCGCCTGCCACTCGAAGCCGCTGGCATCGGCGAGCGACCGCCCCTCCGCTTCGAGGCCGAGGCGGCGCCAGGTGGGGACCACGGAGGCGTGGCAGTGCAGGCAGGCACCGGGTTGCGGGCGTTCGGTGATGCGCTTCGACTGCTGCTGGTCGTAGAGCATGTAGGCGTGCCCCCGCCGGTCCCGGAAATCGATGGCGAAGGCGTAGCCGAGGAACATCCGCTGCAGCCACGGATCGCGCTCGATGCGCGATTCCGGAATCTCGCCCTCCGAGCCGCCGTAGCGGGTGTGGGTCTCGTCCACGGTGCGCTGGTAGGCGTCGTACTGCCGGGGCCAGTTCTTGCTCCACTGCACCGGGTCGGTGGTGTTTTCGGTGACCTCGACGAGACGCACGTAGGGGTTCATCGCCTCGGCCTTGCGCTCGAACATGGTGGTGAGAAGCCAGGCGATGCCGGCAGTCGCCGCGGCGGAAACGATGGCGGTCAGGAGAAACAGTCTGGCGAGACGCTTGCGGGGGATTTCCCCATCGGGTTTGGCTTTGTTCATCGCTTTCAGGTCTTGTGGGTTGGTGGCTAGTGCCGGGCGCCGTGGCCGACGTTGCGGTGGCAATGGACGCATTGCATGGACTCGGCCGAGGCGGACCGGCTGCCCGGGACGAGTTCATGCACGAAGTCGCCGTGGCAGCGCAGGCAGGCTTCCTGGAGGATTTTCGCGTTGCGCGGCTTGATCTGGATCGGCTCGTGGAAGTCCATCATGGTGAAGCCCTTCGAGTGCCAGAACCCGTTGTCCGCCTTGGCGACATACTTCGGCACGAAATCGTGGGGCAGGTGGCAGTCGTTGCAGGTTGCCGCCTGATGGTGGCCGGCTTTTTGCCACGAATCGTACTGGTCCTGCATCACATGGCAGTTGGCGCATGCCCGCGGGTCCGTGGAGAAGTAGCTGCTGCCTTCGCCATAGTCGAAGGCGAAGAACCCGAGCCCCGCGGCGGCGCCGAAACAGCCCGCCGCGCCCAGGATCAGCGCTTTCCACGAAGTCTTCCGCATAAAAGTCGGAGGCTAACACTTGGCGGCACTGGTGAACAATGGGGAAATCGATCAGTCGGTGAGGGCCGGGACTGTCGACGAAGACACGCCGATTCCTCCGGCCGACGGACCATTCCTAGCGATCCTCCACAGAAAAGGAAATAACTTTCTTTTAATCTTGAAAAGCCGTCGGACGGGGTTGAGTGTGGCGCCGTTATGAGTCATTCAGCAGTGGTGTTTTCCCCGGCGGGCACGCCGGTTCTCGAGCGGACGGTGGGCGAGTTGGTCGCCGAGCGGCCGTCGCGATCGAAGGTCTTCCAGAAGCACGGGATCGATTTCTGTTGTCAGGGTGGCCGGACCCTCGGGGAAGCCTGCCAGCGCAAGGTCGTGGACCCCTCGGTGGTGGTCGGCGAACTGGAGGCGGAATCGCGCCAGGCGGTGGAGGAGGAGAATCCGGCGGAGCTGTCGCCGGTGGAGCTGATCGATCACATCGTGTCGAGGCACCATGGCTATCTGCGCGAAGAGCTGCCGCGGCTGCACACCATGGCGCAACGGGTGGCCCAGGTGCATGGACCGCACACGCCCTCGCTGGTGCA
>CALGOH010000240.1 GCA_937957985.1 uncultured Verrucomicrobiae bacterium | reverse complement strand
TGGCCATTCCGAAGAGTTTGTATGATGGCACGGAGGAGTCACTGATTGTATTCGCTTTGGAGTGTATCCGAATGACCGCCAATCTGAATCGCATCCAGAGCTATTCCCTGAAGATGATTGCGACTGCCGAACTCGATGGCGCGGCGCAGCAGCTTAAGGAGAAGTTCGTTGCGCACGACAAGTCAAAGCGATTTACGATCCACCCTGCTGACGAACCCAACCAAAAATAAGAAGAGCTAACAAGGCGGCGCTCCTAACACCTGCCCCGCCGCGAGTTCAATCCCACATGATCATTCCACCCTCAACCCGCAGTCAAGGCCGCGCCCAAGGGCAGGTGTAGGAGGCCTTCGACGTTCTGCAAAACATGAAGACACTCGTCCCGATCATAGTTTCTGCGCTTCTTGCAAGCTGCGCAACATTCCAGGAAGCCTATCCGAAAGCTGACGGCAAGTCATTGATCAAAGGAGAGAGAAGCGGAAGCTCATCTGTGATGGTGAGGCAAGTTGGAGGAGGAGATCTGAACTTTGGGGCAAGATACCGTTTGCGTGATTCCGCATGGGTTGCGCCTGGCGAATACGATGTTTCGTTCATGGTCGAATCGGCATATTCATGGGGAACTACCCTTAAGCCAGCCAATTTGAGAATGAAGATCGAGAGCGGCTACAACTACATTGTGAAGCACGACCCTTCCCGGGACTCTGAACGAGAGGCCCACGTGTCCGTATCGAAAGTAACTCAATGAGCAGAACAAGTCGGCGCTCCTAACACCTGCCCCGCCGCGAGTCGAATTTCCTATGCCCATTCCACCTTCAATCCGTAGTCGAGGCCGCGCCCAAGGGCAGGTGTAGGAGGCCTTGGACGACAGCCTCAACAAGCCGGCGATGGCGACGCCTAACCGCGGCCTTGTTGAATTCCGTTTCCGGTGATTCAATCCCTTCAATCAGTCACAAAGAGCCGCCATTGTTCGGGCGTCGCGCCATGCCTCAAACGCTCACCGCTTCCGCAGCGGCCATGGCTCGACGCCCACCCGTTCGGCCCACGCCTTCCACTTTGTCTCGAGGGCCTGCGCCCGCTCGGGTTGCTGGGATGACAGGTCGTTCATCTCGGTGCGGTCCTCGTCGAGATTGAAGAGCGCCCATGGCTTGCGGTGCGCGCGGACGAGCTTCCAGGGGCCGACACGCACCGCGGCATTGCCCATGTGTTCGAAATACAGTTCGCGCTCCGGCCAATCGCCACCTTCAAGCGCGGGCCTCAGGCTGAGGCCTTCGGGCGGCTGGATGGGTTTTCCACTCCGTGTGCCGGGATAATCGGCGCCGGCGAGGTCGAGGCAGGTCGGCATGAGGTCGATGACGTGTCCGGTCGCGTTCGTCAGAGAGCCGTTGAGACGTGCCGGGATGCCCTCCGGCCAGTGGGCGATGAGCGGCGTTGCGATGCCGCCTTCGTGGACATCCATCTTGTAGCGCCGGAACGGGGTGTCGCACATGTTGGCGCCGGCGATGCCGAAGCTGTTGTAGGAGTCCGGCGTGCCGGTGCGCGCCTTCGGGTCACCGCCGCGGGCACCGGTGAAGCCGAGCGGACCGCTTTCGGCGCTGGCTCCATTGTCGGAGAGAAAGAGGAGCAGCGTGTCGTCGAGCTGACCGTGCTCGTGCAGCTTCGCGACGACGCGGCCGATGTTGCGGTCGATGAGGTGGACCATCGCGGCGTGGGTCGCCATGCGCAGGTCCATCTCGTCGTGATCCCCGACCTCGTCCCACGCCGGGACGGCCGGATCGCGCGGGGCGAGCCGGGTGCCCTTGGGGAAGAATCCCATTTTCATCTGCCGCGCGAAGCGGGCCTCGCGGACCGGTTGCCAGCCGTCGAGATAGCGGCCGCGGAATTCTCCGATCTCCCCGGCCGGCGCCTGCAGCGGCCAGTGGGGCGCGGTGTAGGCGAGGTAGAGGAAGACCGGCTTTCCGGTGCCGAATCCCTCGTCGAGGAATTCCAGGGCGTGATCGGTGAAGGCGGTGGTGGAATACCAGCCGTCCGGGATCGGGATGACCTGGTCATCGAGCACGAGCTGCCGGTCCGGCAGGTTGCGGTAGTGGTGCCCGCCGCCCTGGGGCGTGCCGTAGAAGCGGTCGAATCCACGGTCGAGCGGCCAGTGTCCACGCTCGGATCCGACGTGCCACTTGCCGCAGATCGCGGTGTAATAGCCGGACGGTCCGAGGGCCTCTGCGAGGGTCACGCAGCGGTCGTTGAGATGGCCCTGATAGGCGGGGGTGCCCATGTCGGCGTCCATCAGCCCGATGCCGGCCTGGTGCTGATGGAGTCCGGTCAGCAACGCGGCGCGGGTCGGGCAGCAGCGGCTGGTGTTGTAGAATTGCGTGAAGCGCAGGCCCTCAGCGGCGAGCTTGTCGAGGTTCGGCGTCGCGGTCTCCGACCCGTAGCAGCCGACGTCGCTGAAGCCCATGTCATCGACGAGGACGATGATGATGTTCGGGGCCGCCCGCACGGGGAGCGCCGGGCAGAGGAAAACCGCGAGTGCCGGGAGGAAGCGGAGCATGGACCGGGCGGGAGAGGTCACTTTCCGGAGGGGAGATATTGGTTGCCGTCGATCATGACATCCCCGCAGCGTTCGGTGCGGATCGCGGTTTCCGCCGTTGGCACCGGGTCGCCGGAGATCGTGTTTCCGGTGACGCGCAGGCCGGCGGTGCTGTGGGCGCCGACGGCGACGGCGCCGCGGAGTTCGAAGCGATTGTCCTCGATGCGGATGTTGCGGTGGACGGCGGGGTTCGGTTTCCGGTTGCTCGGGTCGATCTGCACCACCGGCTCGCCGCAACGGTCGAAACGATTGCGGCGGATCGTCACGTCGCGCACGGCCCCGGACTCGAACCAGCTCCCGGCATCCTGCGCGATCAGGATCGCCGGCATGTGCGTGGCGTGGAAGTCGTTGTCCTCCACCACCACCTTGCGCCGCGTGGTGAGTAGGAAACCCCGGGTCGGGATGTGGCGGACCGTGCAGCCACGGATCTCGACCTCGGGCGTCCAGGTGACGTTCTCGATCACGTCGTGGTCGCGCAGGTCGGTGGGAACGGGCGCCTCGAGGGTGAGCTCGATATCGCGGGGATCGAGCAGGCGGGAAGCGACGACACGGTTGGTCGAGTACGGCTGGAGCGTGTCGGCGTGGACGAAGTCGATCTCGTCGCCGGCGTTGTAGGCGGGGAAGCCATGCGTCTGGTCGTGCATGAAGCGCAGCTTCACCTTCCTCGGGCCGAGCGTTTCCACCACCCGCAGGTAGGTGCCGTGGATGTTGATCGCGTCGTCATGGGCGCCGGAGAAGACGCAGTCCTCCACCAGGATCCGGCCGCGGCAACCCGAGAAATGGAAGCAATCGGCCCAGGCGGCGGTGGTGCGGCCGCTTTCCGGATCGGGGGCGACCGAGACGCGCTCGAAGCTGAGGTTCTCGGTGAACTGGCTGACCACACCCATGCCGTGGATGAAGTGGAATTTCACATCCTTCCACGCGATGTCGCGGCTGCGGCGGGTGAAGACGCCGGCGCAGTCGCGGAACGGATCGCGGATCTGATAGATGCGGTCACGCTTGAGTCGGTGCTTGCCGTGGACCTTCACGGTGAAGGGCTCAAGCTCCTCGGCGACGAGGCCGCCCAGCGGGTCGCGCATCCGGTGGACGCGTCCGGTTTCCGGGTCGAGTTCCTGGCCGAGGCCGCCGTCGTGGCTCCAGCCTTCGCCGGTCCACGTCAGCTTTCCGTCGGCGATCGTGTAGGTGGAGTCGTTGTGGATCGCGAGAATGGCGTGGTCCGGTCCGGTCTCGATCACCCTGAACTCGGACACCGTCGGCCGGTGGTAGTCGAAGGCGAGGCCCTCGATGGCGACGTTCTCGCAATGGTCGATGCCGACCTCGATCATCTTCCCGCGGCAGACGAGCCGGGCGCCCGGGCCGGTGATGCGGACGTGGTTCGCGTTCTGCAGCAGCAGTGCCACCGCCTTGCGCCCGTCCGGGTCGGCGTTGGTGTTGGAGATCGCGAAGGTGTCGCGGAAAAGGCGGGCGGGGTGGACATCGTAGCGTCCGGGGGCGAAGCGGACCACGATCGGCTTTTCGGCGGTGCCGGCGCCGGTGAGCTCAAGGCTGTGGTGGAGGGGGCCGGGGGCGATGACCTCGACGCGGTCGCCGGGGGCGAGATCGACTTGCCGGAGCGGCGCGAAGCTCTTCCATGCCTGGCCGGGCGAGCGGCCGTCGTGGGCATCGCCCCCGCCATCGGGATTCACGTGGTAGGTGGCAGCGCCCGGCGCGGTCGGCACGAGCAGCAGGGCGAGGGCACCCAGCCGGATGAGGAGAGATCGCATGACCCGGAGACCTACCGTGGCCGGGCGAGCGGGCTTTCAGCATGGAAGTGGCGCTTGGAAAGCGCCACGCCTTCCCCCAGCCTCCACGGCATGAAGCCGTTCGCACGCATCCTGTCGGGTCTTGTCGTGGCTCCGTGTCTCGCCGCGGCACCGCCCAATGTCCTCCTCATCTTCGCCGATGACCTCGGCTTCGGCGATGTGGCCTGCTACAACCCGGAGTCGAAGGTCGCCACGCCGCACCTCGACCGCCTCGCCAACGAGGGCCTGCGTTTCACCGACGCGCACAGCCCGTCGACGGTCTGCACGCCGTCGCGCTACAGCCTGCTCACCGGGCGCATGGCCTTCCGCATTCCCTTCCGCTGGGTCTTCACCGGGGCCGGGGGACCGTGCCTGATCGAGGAGGACCGGCTGACCCTGCCGGGCATGCTCAAGCAGCACGGCTACCGCACGGCGCTCTTCGGCAAGTGGCACATCGGGCTCACGTTCTACGACGCCGACGGAAAGCCGATCTGCAAGGACGGCCTGGAACCGGTGAAGCGCATCGACTATTCGCGCCGGATCACCGACGGGCCGGTCGATCGCGGCTTCGACGAGTTCTTCGGCACCGCCTCGTGTCCGACCACCGACTGGCTTTACGCCTTCATCGAGAACGACCGCATCCCGGTGCCGCCCAAGGGTCTGCTCGACCGCGACACGCTGCCGAAGCACCCGTGGTCCTTCGATTGTCGTGCGGGGCTGATCGCGCCGGACTTCGACATCGAGGAAATCGACGAGATCTTCCTCGGCAAGAGCGTGGCGTTCCTCGAAAAGCACGCCGAGGAGAGGCCGGATCAGCCGTTTTTCTTGATGCACTCGACGCAGGCGGTACATCTGCCGTCGTTTCCCTCGAAGAAATACGCCGGCACCACCGATGCCGGTCCGCATGGGGATTTCATCGCGCAGTTCGACGGCCACGTGGGCACCCTGCTGGCGACCCTGGAGGAACTCGGCATGGCGGACAACACGCTGGTCATCGTGACCAGCGACAACGGTCCCGAGGTCGGCACGGTGATCCACATGCGCGAGCGTTACGACCACAACGGCGCCCGTCCGTGGCGCGGCGTGAAGCGTGACATCTGGGAGGGCGGACACCGCGTTCCGATGCTGGTGCGTTGGCCCGGCGTGGCGCCCGCCGGCCGGACGATCCGCAGCACCGTCTGCCTCACGGACCTGTTCGCGACCTGCGCGGAGATCGTCGGCCACGCGGTGCCCGGGGACGCCGGCGAGGACAGCGTGAGTCTCCTTCCGCTGTTCCGGGGTCGGGACGTTCCGGTGCGGGAGTTCACCCTGCACCAGGGACCGAACCTCGATCTCGCCATCCGCCGGGGACCCTGGAAATTCCTCGATCACAAGGGATCGGGCGGCAACGACTACGAACGCCGTGGTTCGAAGGAGTGGACGATTCCCGGGGAGTGGATCATTCCCGACAACGCTCCGGACACGCCGGGCCAGCTCTACGACCTCGCGGTCGATCCGGGCGAGACGGTCAACCTGGTCGAACGCCACCCCGGGAAAGCCGCCGAATTGAAGAAGCTACTCGACGCCAGTCGCGAGTCCGGGCGCAGCGCGCCGACCCGGGCGGAGTAGGCGTCAGTCCTCGATCTCCTCGATCCAGATGTTGCGGAAGCGGACCGGATTGCCGTGGTCCTGGAGCTGGATCGGGCCCTTGTCGCCGTGCTGTTCGTCCTCGGATATCGATTGCGGTCCGCGCCAGCCGGTGCCGCCCTAGAGTTCGACGTCGTCGTGGATCAGCACGCCGTTGTGCACCACGGTGAAACGCGCCCGGCGGGTCACGTTTCCATCCTCGTCGAACTTCGGGCGGGTGAAGGTGATGTCGTAGGTCTGCCACTCGCCGGGCGGGCGGCAGGCGTTCACCTTGGGAATGGCGCGGCCGTAGATCGCCCCGCACTGGCCGTCGGGGTAGGTGGCGTTCTCGTAGGAATCGAGGATCTGGACCTCGTAGCGGCCCATCAGGAACACGCCGCTGTTGCCGCGGCCCTGGCCCTCGCCCTGAACGTTGGACGGGGTGGCGAACTCGACGTGCAGCCGGCATGAACCGAATTCCCGCTTGGTCTGCAGGTAGCCCGCGCGCTTCACCGACTCCATCGCGCCGTCGACCAGTTTCCACGGCTTGCCGTCCTTCTTCACCTGCTCCCAGTTCTCCTCCATCGACTCGGCGGTGCCGTCGAAGAGCACGGTGGCCGATTCCGGCGGCTTGGCCTTGTCCGCATCGTAGGGGGGCGGCGTGACGACCTTCGGCGGCGGCTGTTTCTCGGGGTCGGTCTCGTGGACCTTGATCCCGTCGATGAACATGTACTCGACCTCCTTGCCGTCCTCGATCCGGATCTCCTTCCGGACTTCGGGTTCGGCAAATGCGGCACCGAGCAGAAGCAGGCTGCCCGCGAAAAGAACTCCATGGCGAGTTGTCATGGCGGAGGCTCGCCGAAGGTCGGGTGCCGATCAAGCCCGGAGGAAGGGGGCTCGTTCACCTCCTTGCCAGCGCTTCGCCGGCCTGTCATGGAAGGGTCCACCACCATGAAATCACGCGGGTCGAATCGGAAAGCCGGTAATCACGAGGCGCTGCTGGGCCTGCTGGAGCAGCGATTTTGCTCGAACATGCATCGGCATGCCGGCCTGGCATGGGAAGGGGTCCGGGCCCGCCTCGAGGAGATGCCGGAGAAGCTCGCGGTTCTGGAGAAGATGGAAAGCTCCGGCGGCGAGCCGGATGTGGTGGGCCGGGATCCCGAGACCGACGAGTTTCTCTTCATCGACTGTTCCCCGGAGAGCCCCGAGGGACGCCGGAGCGTGTGCTACGACCGCGAGGGCCTGGAATCGCGCAGGTCGCATCCGCCCGCCGACACCGCGGTCGACATGGCGGCCGCCATCGGCATCGAGTTGCTCACAGAGGACGAGTACCGCGAAATGCAGAAGCTCGGTGAGTTCGACCTCAAGACTTCGAGCTGGTTGAGGACGCCGGATGCCATCCGCACGCTCGGCGGCGCGATCTTCGGCGACCGGCGTTTCGGGCGGGTCTTCATCTACCACAACGGCGCCCAGTCCTACTATGGCGCCCGGGGCTTTCGTGGTTCGCTGCGGGTGTAATCCCTGCCGGGTTGGCCGAAACATCAGTCCCCGGGCGCGTGTATGAGTTCGGTGTCGTCGAACCGCCCCGCGGTTCCATCTGCTCATGAAATCCATCCTTCCCCGTCCGTCCGCCCTTGTCGCCCTGCTGGCCGTTTTGCCGTCGCTTTCCGCCGCCCCGCGCGGGTCGGTCGAGAACCCGGACTTCACCAAGGGCGATCCGATCCCCGAGGGTGCCAGCCACGACTGGAACCTGGGTGCCACCGGGGCGCGCGGATGGATCTATTTCGAGCGGATGACGACGCTCAAGGCCCGCCAGGTCTCGATCACCAAGGTCGACAAGGGCTCGCCCGCCGACGGCAAACTCCAGGTCGGCGACGTCCTCCTCGGCGTGGCCGGGAAGCCGTTTTCCCACGATCCGCGGACCGAGATCGGCAAGGCGCTGACGCTGGCCGAGTCCGAGCAGGGCGGGGGAAGGCTGCTTCTGACCCGCTGGCGGGATGGCAGGACCGAGGAGGTCACGCTCGAAGTGCCGGTGCTCGGCACCTACAGCGCCACCGCCCCCTACGACTGCCCGAAGTCGAGGAAGATCCTCGAAGAGGGTTGCGAGGCGCTCGCCGCGCGGATGTCGCAGCCGTCCTACCGGGGAAATCCGATCACCCGCTCGCTCAACGCGCTGGGCCTGCTCGCCAGCGGAGATCCGAAATACCATCCCATCGTCAAGAAGGAGGCCGAGTGGGCGGCCGGCTACTCGACCGAGTCGATGGCGACCTGGTGGTACGGCTACGTCACCGTGATGCTTTCCGAATACATCATGGCCACCGGCGACGACTCGGTGCTGCCCGGCCTCCGGCGGATCGCGATGGAGGCGGCGAAGGGCCAGAGCATCGTCGGCTCGTGGGGCCACAAGTTCGCCGGCCCGGACGGACGGCTCGTCGGCTACGGCATGATGAACTCGCCGGGCGCGGTGTTGACCATCGGCCTGGTGTTGGCGCGTGAGGCGGGAGTCGACGACCCCGAGGTGGCCGAGGCGATCGAGCGCAGCGCCAAGCTGCTGCGCTTCTACATCGGAAAGGGCGCGGTGCCGTATGGCGACCACGCGCCGTGGATGCAGACCCACGAGGACAACGGCAAGTGCGGCATGGCGGCGGTGCTCTTCGACCAACTCGGCGAGGAGGAAGGGGCCGGGTTCTTTTCGAAAATGAGCACCGCCTCGCACGGCAACGAGCGGGATACCGGGCATACCGGGAACTTCTTCAACATCACCTGGGCGATGCCCGGCGTGGCGCGCAGCGGTCCGCACGCGACCGGGGCGTGGATGGAGGAGTTCGGAAGCTGGTACTACGACCTCGCCCGTACCTGGGACTGGGATTTTCCGCACCAGGGTCCGCCGCAGGGCGGCAACGACAAGTATGGCGGGTGGGACGCGAGCGGCATGTATCTCATCGCCTACGCCATGCCGCTCAAGAAGATCCGGCTCACCGGCAGCAAGCCTTCCGCCATTCCGGCGCTCGACGAAGAGGCCGCCCTGGAGGTCGTCGCCGACGGCCGCGGCTGGGACAACCTGAACCGCACGAAATCCTACGACGCCCTGGGGGCTGAGACGCTTTTCGACTGCCTCGGAAGCTGGTCGCCCATCGTCCGCGACCGCGCCGCCGAGGCCCTCGCCCGGCGCGATGGTGATCCGGTGCCGGCGCTCATCGAGATGCTCGGCGCGGAATCCATCGAGGCCCGCCTCGGCGCCTGCGCCGCCCTCGCCCGTCAGAAGGACAAGGCCGCTTCGGCGGTGCCCGGGCTGCGCAAGCTCCTGCAGCACGACCACCTCTGGCTGCGGGTCCAGGCCGCCGAGGCGCTCGCGGCGATCGGCGATGCCGGGCAGGTCGCCCTTCCCGATCTGCTCAAGCGTCTGACGATCGGGCCGACCCGTGAGGATCCGCGCGCCATGGAGCAGCGCTACCTGTGCTTCATCGTCTTCGGCAAGATGCTCAAGCGCTCGCTCGACGGCGTCGATCGCGAGCTGCTGAACGAGGCGGTGGTCGCCGGTCTCCACAACCAGGACGGCCGCGCGCGGGGGAGCATCGGGGGCATCTACGACCGGCTCACCTATGAGGAACTCAAGCCGCTCCTTCCGGCCATCCGCGAAGCCATCGTCAAACCGGCACCGAGCGGCATCATGTTCGCCGACGGCATCCGCATCGAAGGTCTGAAACTGCTCGCGAAGCACCGCGTGGCCGAGGGCATCCCCCTTTGCTTCTCCTTCCTCGACCTCCAGCGGTGGAACAAGCGGTCGAGGATCGAGCAGTGCCTCGATGCCCTCGAAATGTACGGCGCCGCCGCCAAGCCCATGGTTCCCAGGCTCGAGCAACTGGCCAAGGACCTGACCACCCATCAGGAGGCCCGCGGCCTGAAACCGCTCGCCGAGCGCGCGGAGAAGCTGGCGCAAAAGCTCAAGTCCGCCGAAGGCGAGGTCGAGCTGCGGCACCTGGATTGAGCTTTGGATTGGTTGAACCGCAAAGACGCCAAGGACGCAAAGCCCCAATCAATCAACTTTCGATTCCCTCTTCCTTGCGTTCTTGGCGTCTTGGCGGTTCCATCCTCTGACTCTGGCGATCGCCGTCCCTGGGATCCCATCCGCTCTGTCCGAAGCTCAATCGCCCCCGGCCAGCATCGGGCTGCCTTGGGGGATCCGGACCTTCTGGCCAACCCGCAGACGCCGCGGATCGATCGCCGGATTCGCCGCCAGGAGTTCGTCCAGCGCCACCTCGTAGCGGAGCGAGATCCGGTACAGGTTCTCCCCGGCAAGCACGACATGCTGGAGTGGTTTCGGTGGCAGCACCATCGTTGGCGGGGCGGTGGTCGTCTTGCCGGCGGGCAGGCTTTCCGGCAACCGGATCCGCTGGCCCGGACGGATCAGCGAAGGGTCGTCGATCCGGTTCATCTCGGCGAGGGCTCCCACATCCACCCCGTTCGCCGCCGCGATCGTGGAGAGCGTCTCGCCCCTGGCGACGACGTGGACCTTCCCGTCCGCCGCCTCGGGTTTCCCTTCGAGTTTCCCCGAAACCCTCGCCCCGTACAAGGGATCGTCGCTGTGGACCTCCGCCTCGGTCAGCATGTAGCGCAGCCGGTCGTTCTCGATCTCGAGCTGCCGGATCTGCCGTTCCTGCTCGGCCACCTGCCGCCGGAGTTCCGAAACCGTGTCCGCCGTCGCCATTCCGGCGACGGTGATCCAGAAAAGACAAGCCACCTTCATGATCCGCCCTCTCGGACGCCGCGGCGCCGGCCGTTATTCAATCGGATGGGGGAGGGGGAGCGCGGCTTTGCAAGCCGCTTGAACAGTTCAGGTCTCCCCAGCCTCCACAAGGCGGCTTGCAAAGCCGCGATCCATGGCCCTCTTCCTGCTTCCCCGCGGACGCGGAAGGCGTGCGTGGTACCCGGCGTCAGCCCCGTCACGCGGGAATCGCGTGAGGCGCAACCTTTTACGGGAGCACGTGGCTTCAACCTCCGGCCCCGCGATCCCGGGAAAGAGCCCGCCCGTGGCGTACGTAGTCCCTCCTTCAGGAGGTCTTCCACGCGGGAACCGGGTGGTGCGCGGCCCCGGTCAGTCGGAGCTGCACAGGCGACTGATCGTAGGTATGCCGCAGGAGCAGCTACGGTGCCGAGCCCCTACCTTGACGACGAATCCCGGACTTCGCACCTTCCACAATATCACGAGTCGTGGTTTCCACTGGAAAACACGAGTCGATACAACACACTGTTGTGCAAGAATAAGAAACTCTATGCGACTCCTCACCATGATTGCGCTGGGGGCAAGCCTGGTCTGCCAACTTCGAGGCGATGAGGGCTCTGCTCGATTCCTTAGCGATCGCCAGCTTGAGGCGTTAGGTGAGAAGCGACTCGACAACGCGAAGCCTGACAAATCAATCATTCGGATCACAGTGCTTCCGAGCCTCGAAGCGCCGATACTGATCAAATGGCTGATTCAAGAACCGGGGAAGCAGTCTGAGGTGATCATTCGACGCCCAAAGCTGGAAGTATCCGAAGATGGCGCGGCAGTCTACAAGGGGCTCGAAGTGGATAAGCGCGCAATACTGTCGAAGGGGCACACGTTGGCACTTCATCACGCTATGCACCACGCGAAGGTCGATGAAGCCCCGGCAGACGACTGGAAGCCGCCGGTGCCGGATGGTAGCGGCTGGATCATAGAATACAGTAGTCCCGGTGACTATCGTTTGCTCAAGAGGTCCAACCTCCCTGACGATCCTGACTTTTTGTTACTGGATGACATCCCGAAGACACGCCTTCTCAGGGAGGCCAAGCTTTCTGAGTTCTGTATGTTGCTGTGGAGTTTGGCCGGCGTTGATGACCTCCTCTACTTCCGGAATAACCAAGCACAACAAGGCGGCGCTGGACAAGCAGCTACCCAATCGCGCCAAGCCAAGGAGTCAGTGATTGCCTACCAATGGTCTGCACGCCCGCGCCGCTCGTATCGGAGATGTCTCGGATCGGGAGGCGGAAATGCGGTGGATGAGTGGCGGGAGAAGCCGAGGAGATGAATGGAGAGATAGTCACTAATCTTCTCGATGCTGATCCATCCTGCGAAGGCCTTGCGTTTCGCCAGCACGGCATGGGTGCGCATGGTGATGAGTTGATAGAGCATGGCGGCGAGGACCATCGCTTCAATGTGATGGAAGCCGCTGCGGTGCCTGAGTCCGTGGCTGATCTTGCAGGACTGCTTGAAGGCCAGGAACTTGATCTCGATGCTCCAGCGCAACGCGTAGAGATCGGAGACCTGCTCCGCGGAAACCTGGTCGGGTTGAAGGTTGGTGACGACGATCCTCCAGCCCGCTCGCACGAGGGTTTCCTTTTTTGGTTGGCCGCGGCCGCGGCGCCTGGCTTCGGAACGGATGTGGCGGCGGTTGGCGGCGGCGCGTTTGCGATCCAGGCGGATGGCGACAAGGCGGCAAGGCAGGGTGCCGCGACCGATCATCACCGGAAGATCGAGACGGTCGCCGGACGCCCCCTTGAGGATCTTGTCGAGTTTCTTGCCATCGAGATCGGCGGCCGAGACACTGGCGGGCAAGCGGCTGATCCAGAATGCTTTGCGGCGGTGGATCTCCGCGAGGGCCTCGAGACTGAAGAAGCCCATGTCGCGAATGAGGAGGTCATTGCTGCGGCAGAGATCCACGCTCTCGAAGACCAGGGACTGATCGGCTTCGCGGGCGGCATGGAGCTGGAAGTCGAGAGGTTTCCCGGTGAGCAGGTCGGCGATGAGGAGGCACTTGCAGCCGGCGGTCATCTCATGCCGGTTGCCGTTGTTGGGGAAGTTTGCGGCGTTGGATTTGGCCATCGAGACGACCATCGAGTCCTCGACGATGACCCGCCGGAACCGACCACCGCGCAGGATGTCTGCGGCGGCGGGAAAGCGCTGCGTGAGAACCTCGCGGATCACGCCCAGAAGGAAGCGGGAACTTGCGGGGCCGAAGCGCTGGAAGATCCCCTGACGGGTCATGGTCTTGGGGACGAACCCGGCTAGATGCATCACCAGATGGTTGAGCGAGGCGTCGCCCTTGATGACGGCCTTGAGCAGGGCGATGAGGAATCCTGCGGCGCTGAACTTGTGCGAGGAGCGTTGGATGAGCTTCGACTCGCGGGCGATCCGATCGAGTTGATCGGCCTTCGGCAGAAGATGATCTTCAAGCATGACCAGCCTGCCGGGCTGGTGGGGAAGTCAAGCCCTTTTTGACATTTCCATGCGCTTTATCGAATTGATCCTCAACAGCTTATGGCGTTAGCTTGACGCAAATGACCCGCTGCCCGCTCCGAGTCGGATTCAGAGGGTGGTGACAAACCTCAACCAGATTCGGAGGGGTGCTCCCGGTGACGGTTGTCGGGACTTCGACGCTCCGCTCCCTACTCGCCCTTCAGCAGCTCGAGCATCCCCTTGCCCATGGCCTCGCCGACCTGCATGTAGGTGCCGGCGTTCTGGTGGTAGTGGAAGCCCTGGTTCTTGGGCGACTGTTCGGGGTCGGGCCAGAAGTCGCGGGTATCGACGCTTTTCACGTTGCCCTTGAATTCGGGATACTTGCCGGTGTCGCCATCGACCGCGAGCTGGGCCTTGGCGACGGTGAGGGTGGGGCCTTCCATGGCATGGCCTTCGAAGCCGATCGTGGCGACGACGAAGGGGGCGTCGGGGGCCTTGAATTCGTCGCGCAGGGTCTTGATGAGGTGGACGAGGTTCTGCTCGTAGCGTTCCGCGTAGACCTCGCTGCCGGTATCCTTGTGGCCCTGCCACCAGCCGAAGCCGGCGATCTCGTAGCCGCGGCCCTTCCAGTG
>CALGOH010000239.1 GCA_937957985.1 uncultured Verrucomicrobiae bacterium | reverse complement strand
CGCCCCTCCGTGAAAGACGATCGCCCTAGTCGGCTCGACTGGCGCCGGCAAGTCGACCGTGCTTTCGCTGCTCAACCGGTTCTACGAGGGCGATGCCGGGCGAATCACCATCGACGGCATCGATATCGCGCACCTGTCGAAGGCCTCCCTGCGCGAAAAGCTCGGCTACGTCACCCAGGAGCCCTTCCTCTTCAATGGCACCGTGCGCGAGAATCTCCGCCTCGCCCTGCGCGGCGCCTCCGAGGAGGAAATGTGGCGGGCGCTTGAGGCGGCCCACGCCGCCGACTTCGTCCGCGCCCTGCCGAAGCAGCTCGACACCAACGTCGGCGAACGCGGCGTGAAGCTCTCCGGCGGCGAAAAGCAGCGCCTTTCCATCGCCCGCGCCCTGCTCAAGAACGCCCCCATCCTGCTGCTCGACGAGGCCACCGCCTCGGTCGATTCGGAGACCGAGCGCCAGATCCAGGACGCGCTGGACGCGCTGATGGCCAACCGCACCGCCTTCGTCATCGCCCACCGGCTCTCGACGATCCAGAACGCCGACCGCATCTACGTGCTCGAGCACGGACGCGTGATCGAGCAGGGGTCCCACGACGACCTGCTGGCCCGCGGCGGGAAGTACGCCGAACTCTGCCGGAAGTCCTTTCTCGGCCAGCAGGAAACGGCCGGAACGGGATTTTAAGATGCACAACGCCTCCGGGTGCGCTTCACTGGACGTATGAAAGCACTCGCCGCGATCATCTGCGCCCTGCCTCTCACCCTGAACGCCGCCGCCCTGAAGCCGGGTGACGAGGTGTCCCTCGACGCCATCGCCAAGGCCGACTTCATCACCGGCAAGGCACCGGAGTCGTGGCAAGAGGGAGAAACCTACGTCATCGAATGCTGGGCCACCTGGTGCGGACCCTGCATCGCCGCCATCCCGCACATCGACGAGCTCTTCGACAACTACGAGGAGAAGGGCCTCAACGTGATCGGCATGAACGTCTGGGAGGATGGCCGGGACAAGGTGGCGAAGTTCGTCGAGGAGAAGGGCGACGGCATGTCCTACCCGGTCGCCTACGTCGGCCGCGGCGGCGAGTTCGAGGAAACGTGGCTCAAGGCGGCGGAAGTGCGGGGCATCCCCCACGCCTTTGTCGTCAAGGACGGCAAGTTCCTGTTTTCCACGCATCCGGCCTCGCTGACCGAGGAGACCGTCGAGGCCCTGCTCGCCGGCGGTGAGGAGGAGAAGGCCGTGATCGAGAGGATCCAGAAGGCCTCGGCCAACCGGGCGGCGCTGCAGGAACAGATGCGGAATTTCATGGCGGCAAGTCAGGCCGACGACACCGACGCCATGGCGGCCGCGCTGGCGGAAATCGAGAAGCTCGACCCGGAGTTTCCCCAACTCGGCCGGATGAAGACCGACATGGCGGTCGCCGCCAAGGAGTGGGACAAGGTGGCGGCGGCCCTTGAGGACGCCGAGAAAGGACGCGAGGCGACGATGACCGCCATCATGATCGCACAGAGGACCGACGCCTCGGCCGATGAGCCGCCCGCCACGCTGTTGGAGAAAATGGCGGCCACCCTCGCCGAGTCCCCGATGGAGGACGCCTCCATCAAGGCGATGCTCGCCCGAGTCCAGTGGAAGGCCGGGAAGAAGGAGGAAGCGCTCGCCACCGCCAAGGCGGCCGCGGCCAACCCGGGCCGGATGCCCGGGGAGCCCTTGAACGCCTTCGCCGCCAGCTTCGAAACCGAGAAGCCGCAGACGCTCGAAGAGCTTTTCACCGCACTGCGGGAAGCCATGACGAAGAAGGCGCCCGAGCAGCCATGAGCCACCGGCGGCATCCGGTCGTGCGCATCCTGCGCATCCTGCGCTGGCTGCGGGTGCCCCTGATCGTCTACGCGGCGTTCGCCCTGTTCGCCTGCACCATGGCGGACCGGTTGATCTTCCTCCCGCCGCCACCCGGCTACGCCGCCGATGCGGAGGCGCTGGTCCGGATGGAGACCGATGCCGGGGAGTCCGTCGCGGCCCTGCATTTCCCCGCAAAGGACGGACAACCGACCCTGCTCTACTCGCACGGCAACGCCGAGGACATCGGTCATTCGCTACCGCTCTACCGCGCCATCCACCAGACCGGTCTCGGCGTCTTCGCCTACGACTACCCGGGATACGGACACTCGACCGGAACTCCGACCGAGAAGTCGAGTGAACGGGCGATCGACGCGGCCTGGCGCCGCCTCACCGAGACGGAAGGGGTCCCCGCGAAAGACATCGTCATCGT
>CALGOH010000238.1 GCA_937957985.1 uncultured Verrucomicrobiae bacterium | reverse complement strand
TCTCGTATGCGATGGTGATCTCGCTGGGCATCGTGATGCTGCTGATGCTGATGGGAACCTACAAGGCATCGATGCGCGCCCATGAGACACAGAAGGAGGTTGGTTTGCGGATCGACTATTCGGACAAGGAGGACGCGATCCTGCGGGCGGTGGTGAACATCACGCCGAACCGTGCGATCCGGGCGATGATGCATGAATCCAATGCCTCGTCCTCCAATCGGAACCCGTTGCGCTGGCAGAACATCTTCGCCGATGCGCTGGAACAGGCGAATGCGAGGCAGTCGGTGAGCGACCAGATGCTTGCGGGCCTGCAATTGGAGGGGGCGGTCACCGCCAATCAGGGCGACACCACCTTCTCCAATGTGAACGCGGTGTTCGATGCGATCGAACCGGAGTCCGGATATGTCGCGCCCGGAATCGGCCGGGTGCTCGGCACCGGATTTCCTCCCCCTCTGGAGTCATCCAACTCGACCCTGGTCTCCCGTGACCGGATTTATCCGATCATCAGTCGCGAGAAGATCCACGGACTGCTGTCGGCGACCGAGGTCGGTCTGCCGGTGGACGAGTATCCGCAGTTCAACCTGATTCCCTTCCCCGAGATCCGCTTCGGCTACTGCGAGCCGGGTCAGCCCTTCGTCGCGAAGAGGAACTGGTGGGCCTTCAGTCTCGATCTTGCCGATGCCGACGACCATCTCACCGGCATGGACCGGATGGAACGCGATTTCATCGTGTCCATCTACGAGATCCCCTCGCAGCTCGCGATATCGGCGGAGGCCTTCGCGGTCCTGGGCGAACACGCGGACGGCACGGCCTGGCAGAACACCCAGGTCGAGGGAGGTGTGTTCGCCACCCGGTCCAGGGTCGGCTCCGGTCTGGCGCTGCCCAGGCTGTCGGCACGTCGGGGGGTGGAACTCGGAGAGGGCGTGCAACTGGGCGATCATCAGGTGGGAAGCGATCCGTTCGCCCCCGGCGTCCGCGAGCGCTTCGAGTTGGACTACGGCGAATTCATGCCCGTTTCGCTTTCGTCGGAAGCGGGCCGGGCGGCCTTCCTGCCGATCAACCGCGGCAACGGGTTCTTCGACCGCCACGCCCACGAGCCGGAGAGCGACACGGTTTCCCCGACGACCTGGGACGACTATTCGGTCGGCGCGATGCAGTGCGCGATGCGGCTCGACGTGACCGAGGTGGCGGGCGAATTCGACAAGTCACCGACGGAGTTGCGCTTCGAGTACTTCAAGGGCGGACAGCGCGAGACCCTCGATATCTCATTGGTGCCGGACCCCGGCACCGGCCTTCCGCCGGGCTACATCTACTGCGCGGACGAGCATGAGACGGTGGATTTTCCGCACCCCGTGGATGTCGCCTATGGGAAAAACGGAAGCTACTACTACCAGACGGGCGTGTCGGGTCCGGTGACCTTCGACAACGCGCGTTTCGGCGACCCGCTGGTCGGCACCTTCAAGGCCGGCTACTTCCGTCCCAGCCTTCCGTTCGGAACCCGCCTGCTGCGCGACGAAAGGTGGTGCGTGGAACTGTTTCCCGAACGCTTTCCGGCGTTCCTCGAATTACTGGG
>CALGOH010000237.1 GCA_937957985.1 uncultured Verrucomicrobiae bacterium | reverse complement strand
CATGATCTCGCAGATCACGCCGGCGGGCGGGAGGCCGGCGAGGCGGGCGAGATCGATGGCGGCCTCGGTGTGGCCGGCCCGGCGCAGGGTGCCGCCGGGCATCGACTGGAGCGGAAAGACGTGGCCGGGCTGGACGAAGTCGTCGGCACCGCGTGCCGCATCGGCGAGCTGGCGGATGCAGAGCGCGCGGTCCGCGGCCGAGATGCCGGTGGTGATGCCCTCGGCGGCATCGACCGAGATGGTGAAGGCGGTCTTGTGACCCTCCCGATTGCGGCGGGTCATCTGCGGCAGCTCGAGCTGCTCGGCACGCGCGGCGGTGATCGGCGCGCAGATCAGGCCCCGACCGTGGACGGCCATGAAGGAAACCGTCTCCGTGGTGCAGAGCGAGGCCGCGGCCACGAGATCGGCTTCGTTCTCCCGCTCGGGATCGTCGGCCACGATGACCATCCGACCTTCGCCGATCTCGGCGATGATCTCGTCGATCGAATGGAATTCGAGGGCGGTGGCCATGGGCTCGCGGGAGCGTCGGCTTTCGGCCTCGGAGGGTCAAGGAGGAGGTGGTCGGGCGGAACAGCGAGCTTGACCGGCGGTTGTTGTTCGATTACGGAACCTGTCATCGTGAAACAGCACGAAATGTCGAGCCAAACGGGAAGGGGACGCGCGTCGCGCGCTTTTCCTCGCGGTTTGATCATCGCTCTCGGGCTCGTGTTGCTGGTGGCGTCACAACTGCCGATGCTCGCGGCTTGCGCGATTCTGCTGACCAATTCCGACAGCGAGCACGAGGCGCGCCTGTCGCTGGATGGGGGCCTGGTCCATCTCACGCTCCACCACGGCGCGTCCCCTCAGGCGAGACATCGTCACCTTGGTTGCGAGAAGCTGCTCTTCGGCGAATCGGAAGCCAATCACGGCGATCATGAATTGGTGGCGGGTTCGCCGGAGACGACCTCCGAGCCGGAGCCCGCACTCGACGGTCACGATGTCGGGATCGACTCCCGCGAGGTGTTGTCGATGGTCCTCGAGCCATGCGCGGACCTGTGGTCGACGACGCTGGCATGCGCTGTTGGATGCGCACCTCTCGATCCGCCTTCGGTGCGGCGTCCCGGCGTGGTGATGCGCCTTTGAGACAGGAGATTGGTTGAAGGGCGGCCCTCTTGATTGGCCGCCGGTTTCCGGGGTCGTCATTCCCCACCGTGCCGGAGTGCATCCGTGCCCGGGCCGCATTCGCCATCGTCCATCTTCGTCTCATGTTCTCGATTCTTCGATTCATCTCCATTCTGTCCTGCCTTCACGCTGCCGCCGCGGCGGTGGTCCCGTCCGAGTATGCGCTCACCAACATCACCGGCTGGTCCGAGGCGCAGCTTGCGACGCTGCCGCACTTCGACCGCTACGTGCCGCTGTCGCCTCCCGGTGCGGGCGCGGATTTCATCCCGGCCGCCCACAACGGCATCGGCCTGACCGCCGGCAACCGCGACTACAACAACGGAAGCTGGGTCCAGGGCAGCGGCGCCTACGTGAAGGACGGCGTGCAGACCGACGTGCCGGCGTGGCTGCTCGACGGCTACTGGTTCTCCTACTCGTGGAGCTACACCTGGTGGGACGGCACCGACTACCATTTCCAGAACGGCTTCGTGACCCACAGCCCGGCCCGCGACGCGAACCTCCTCGGTCAGGTCGTCGGCTACGCGACCATGCCGGGATCGGGTTCGGGAGTGGGCTCCTCGTCCGCCTACCGCGACCATCTCTGGCTGCGCGATACCACGACCGGCGAACATTTCGACCTCACGCCCGACGCCACCCGCGCCGATCCGAAGGCGATCAACGACCTCGGGGAGATCGTCGGCACCTGGCGCAATGCCACCGAGAGTCATCCCTTCATCCGCCATGCCGACGGCAGCTTCGAGGACTTCACGCTGGCCAACCCCACCTCGCACGCGCTGACGCCGACGGTGATCAACAACGCCGGCCTCGTCGCCGGCAATGCGATCGTCTACACCACGCCGCTGCGCGACCAACGGCCGTGGGTCTGTGAAAGCGGGACGGCGGTCACGCAGCTTTCCCTGCCCAGCCAGAACTCGCCCGATGTGGGCACGATCGCCGACGCGAACGACCACGGCATCCTCGTCGGCGAGGCGCACAAGGCGGATGCCTTCACCGAGACCAGCGGGGTGCGCTGGAGCAAGCCCGGTGTGTCATGGCAGGCCGACGACCTCAACGAACTGGTGGATGACAACATGGATTTCATCATCGATCGCGCGCTGGCGGTGAACGATGCCGGCCACATCCTTTGCTCGGGGCATCCCGACGGCACCGATACCCGGAACACCCACAAGCTCCTGCTGACGCCGGTCGAGTTTCCCGAGCCGGCGGTGGCGACGCTGCCCGCCGTGGCGGTGACCTCGACCGCCGCGACGCTGCGCGCGAAAGTGAATGCCGCCGGATCGGCCACCACCGCCGGCTTCGACCACGGCACCGGCACCGGCTACGGGGCTTCGGCGGCACTGGCACCGGTTTCCGGGACGCTCCCGGTGCTGGCGGAAGCGGCGCTCGCCGGTCTCACCCCGAACACGACCTATCACTACCGCGTCGCCGCCAGCAACTCGGTCGGTGGCTCGCAGGGTGCCGATGCCACCTTCACCACCGCCTGGGACTGGCCCTCGTGGGCGGCGGCCGCGGGGGCTTCCGGTCCTGACGACGACTCCAACGCCAACGGCGTGCCGGACCTGATCGACTACGCGACCGGCGGGCAACCCGCGATCTCGCTCGCGGCCGGGGGTGCGACGACGATCCTTTCCTTCCGGCGCTCGCTCGTTGCCGACGGCGTGACGCTCACGCTGCAGGTCAGCGACGACCTCTCCGCCTGGCTCGACGGTCCGAGCTACGACATCTCTGGTAGCTCGGGATCGACGCCGGAAGCCGCCGAGCTTTCGCGCGCCGCCGCCGGCCCCGATGCCGAGCAGGTCACCGTTTCCACCACCCGTCGCTTCGCCCGGCTGAAGGCCGATGTGCCCTGAAATTCTCCTCCAACCTCACAAACGAATGATCATGAAAAACGATACCCACCGCCGCGGACGCCTGATTCCGCTCCTCGCGTGCCTCGCCGCGCTGATCGCCCCGCAGGCTCGGGCGAGCGTCGCCTACGGCAGCACCTCGAACTTCGACACGGTCAATGACACCGGGCACGAGTGCCACGGTTTCGAGATCGAGATCGAGGACTGCCACAGCACCGACATCACCTACACCTACAACCACAACCACTACGGCGTGCCGGAGATCACCGAGGACAACTCGGATCCGCTCCACCCGCGGTGTCTCATCCGCTGGGCCAGCAAGAAGAACGCCGACGGTTCGTGGGCGTCCTACACCGCGATTCCGTCGGGACCGATCGATCCGACCAACGGCCACCAGTTCACCAATCCGAGCGTCAATTTCGGCGGCGAGCACTTCGGGGTCGGCTACCGCACCGCCGTCGGCGCCGTGTCCTACCGCTGGCTCATCGACGACGGCTCGGGCAACCTGATCAACGGCGGCAACGTGCAGGTCGCCGCGCCGAGCTTCACCTACTATCCACCCGCGGCCGGCGTCCCGGCACAGGTGCAGGCAGCCATCCAGCCGCCTCCGCCGCCGGAAGTCCACCCGAAGGAGTTCGGCGATCCGGTGTGGGTGAAGGAAATCCGCACGACCACCCATAACAACCAGAAGGTGCATCTGCGCGACCTGGTTTCCGATGACCCGGATGATCCGGACGACCGCAACTGGCGCAACGGCGAGCCCGACGAGGTCGAGGTCGAGTGGCAGTTGCTCCAGATCGAATTCAGCAAGCTGAATGGCGGTGCCAACGGTCTGCTCGAGGCCGCGCCGGAGGATCTGAACAACGGCGACGAGGTGGTGACCCGCCGCTACGAGTTCTTCGAATACGTGGGGCCGCTCGACAACGAGACCGGAGAAGCCATGGGTGACAAGGTCGGGCCGGACGACCTGCACGGCGAAGGCATCAAGACGGTCAACGGCGTGGAGGTCGATCTTTCCACCGTCGAGGTGGTCGGCGAATACAAGGGCGCGCAGATGGCGGCGGTCGATGCCGAGGGGCACCTCGACCTTGTCGATCACGTCGGCGAGGCCGAGGAAAACCGCGCCTTCGCGACCCGGCGGCTGGTGATCGAAGGTCCACAGGCATTCGTCTGCTCACTTGATGGAGCCCTGCCTGCCGGCATGAGCTTCGACGAGTTCACCGGCGACCTTTCCGGCACGCCGACCGAGACCGGCGATTTCCAGTTCAAGGTCACGGCCACCGACTTCGTCAGCCCCGACGTCGAGAAGAACTACACCCTCAGGGTGGCCGCGGCCGGCGTGGTCCTGCCGCCATCCTACATGGTCGATACCGCGGCCGAGCCCGCGGGCACGGGCGTCACCGGGGGCGACGGGGTTTTCGATCCCGACAGCGAGGTCACGGTGACCGCGACTCCCGAGCCGGGCTACGAGTTCGTCAACTGGACCGACAACGGCGTGGTCGTGGCCGACACCCCGAGCCACACCTTCATCCTCGATGTGAACCATTCGCTGGTGGCGCACTTCGCGGCTGTCGTCCCGCGGTGGACGATCTCCGCGACCGCGGCACCGGCCCTGGCCGGTACGGTCAGCGGCGACGGGCTGTTGGATGAGGGAAGCGACGCCACCCTGGTGGCGACGCCGGCGGCCGGATACTACTTCTCCGACTGGACGGAGAACGGGATCGTGGTCAGCACCAACGCAACCTATGTCTTCCCGGTTTTGGCGGACCGGAACCTGGTGGCGAACTTCACCGTCGCCCCGACCTGGTCGATCACGACCGTTGCTGATCCGGTGGCAGGGGGAAGCACGTCCGGCGACGGAGGTTATGCCGACGGCGATCCGGTCACCGTGACCGCGACGGCATCACCGGGCTATCTCTTCTCCAACTGGACGGAGAACGGCACGGTGGTCGGCACCAGCGGCAGTTACAGCTTCACCGCGGCGGGTGATCGCAACCTCGTCGCCCACTTCATCCTGCCCGGGACCGAGTATGTCATCAGCCTGTCGCAGAATCCCTTGGACGGGGGCGGCACCACGGGCGGCGGCACCTACACGGCGGGCGAAAGTGCCACCGTGACGGCCACGCCCGCGCCGAACTACGCCTTCAGCGGCTAGCGCGAGGGTCGCGTGACGGTCAGCACCAGTCCGAGTTATACCTTCACGGTGGCGGGTGATCGCACGCTGCAGGCGCGTTTCACCGAGGCGATCGTCATCACCGCCAGCGCTTCGCCGGCGGAGGCCGGGGACGTCGAGATGGACAGCTCGAGCTACAAGTCCGACGAGACCGCCCAGGCCCAGGCGAATGCCAACGACGGCTGGACCTTCCTCAACTGGACCGAGGACGGCGTGGTCGTCAGCACCGAGGACCGCTATCGATTCGATGTCACCGGTCCGCGGCACCTGATCGCGAACTTCGTGTCCGATGGCGGTATCACCATTGCCGTGCAGGCCTTGTCGTTCGACGGCGGGACGGTTTCGGGAGGCGGCGTGTTCGGTGTGGGCGAGCCGGTCACGGTCGGCGCGACGGCTGCTCCCGGCTATTCCTTCCTCGGGTGGGAGGAGAATGGTGTGGCCGTCGCGCCGGATGGCGAGCTGGCCTTCGCGGCCAGCGTGAACCGCATCCTGGTCGCGAGATTCGTGCCGACGCCGGCCCTCACCGTGATGCCCGCGGCCCCAGAAAGCTCGGATCTCATCATCCGCTGGCCGCTATCGGCCACCGGTTGGCAGCTCGAGGAGAATCCCGGGCTGTTGCCCACTGGCTGGGTGCCGTCCTTGCGTGCGGTGTCCGTCGTGGGCGAGTCCCGCGAGGTCACTGTCACGCCCGATGGAGATCCACGCTTCTTTCGGTTGCGACATCCCTAAAAACCCGTCCCGGGATCGGGCGTCTGAATCCTGCCGGAGGATGCGCGTCCCGATCCCGGGAAACCCTTCAAACCCGCCATGACCATGAAAAAAATCACCGCTCTGTTCCTGTTCCTCGCCGTGTCCGCCGGCGCCCAGACGCTCATCGGCTGGAACAATCTCGGCATGCACTGCATGGACGACGACTACTCGGTCTTCTCCATCCTGCCGCCCTACAACACTTTCGACGCCCACCTGATCGATGCCGACGGCCATCTCGTGACGGACGCGACGGGGATCATCGTGACCTACGAGGCGGTGGCGGATCCCGACGGCTCGATCAACACCACATCGGTGGGGAAGACCGACTTCTGGAACTACACGACCGACTACTTCGGCGTCCCCATCCCGCCGGACACCGGCCTGACCGGAAAGACGATGCCCGGTCCGGACAACGAGCCACAGTTCATGGACTTCGACGGGCTGATGCACTGGTTCGAAGCCGCCGGGGTGCCGATCACGCCGGTCGATGACGCGGGGCATCGCCAGCCCTATCCGATGGTGCGCCTCACGGCGAAAACGACGACCGGCACGGTGCTGGCGACGACGGATATCGTGCTTCCGGTTTCCGGGGAAATGGACTGCCGCAAGTGCCACGGATCGGGAACCGGTCCGGCGGCGCAACCGGCGGGCGGATGGGTGAACGACCCGCATCCGTCGCGCGACTACCGGCTGAACATCCTGCGTCTGCACGACGAGAAGCACCTCGGAACCGAGCCCTACACCAGCGCGCTGGCCGACAGGGGTTATCCGGCGGACGGACTAGAGGCGAGCGTACGCGACCTCCAGCACCCGGTGCTGTGCGCCGCCTGCCACGCCTCCGAGGCGCTTGGGAAGCCGAGTTTCGAGGGCGTGAAGCCGCTCACCGAGTCGATGCACGGACTGCATGCGAATGTCGTTTCGCCCGACAACGGCATGAGTCTCGACCACATCACCAACCGCAGCTCGTGCTACCAGTGCCATCCGGGATCGGACACCCGCTGCCTGCGTGGCGCGATGGGCTCGGCGGTGGCGGCGGACGGCTCGGCCTCGATGCAGTGTCAGTCCTGCCACGGAAACATGAGCGCGGTGGGGGATCCAGGCCGCACCGGATGGCTCGATGAGCCGAACTGCGGTTCGTGTCACCAGGGCGGCGAGCGTTTCACCTCGGTCTTCCTCGCCAACGGCTCGGTGCGACCTCCGACCGGCACCTTCGCCAGTCCGCCCGACACGCCGTTGCCCGGCGTTTCGCTGTATCGCTTTTCGTCCGGTCACGGCGGCCTGCAGTGCAGCGCCTGCCACGGCTCGACGCATGCGATCTATCCTTCCATCCACCGCAATGACAACCTGCAGAACGAGCAGGTCCAGGGTCACGCCGGGACGGTCTCGAACTGCACCTCGTGCCACGCCTCGATGCCGAGCAGATGGGACGGAGGGCCGCACGGGATGCACCCGATCGGGGATTCGTGGATCGATGAGCACGAGGGCCACGGCGAAAGCAGCAGTTGCCAGGTTTGCCATGGCTCCGATCTCCGGGGCGGGCCGCTGGCGAGGGCCTTCGACGACCGCAGTTTCACCGCCCGAAATGATGGTCAGACGAGAACCGTTACCCTCTTCAAGGGCGAGAACGTGAGCTGCTTCGCCTGCCACAAGCGCGAGGACGACGGCCAACTCGGCGGGGTCTTCACCAACAATTCGCCGCCGGTGGTCACCGATCGGAGCGTGGTCACGGCGGTGGACACGCCCGAGAGTCTCACGCTTTCGTCGACCGACACCAACGGGCAGTCGCGGACCTTGCGGATTGTCGGCCAGCCGAGGCACGGAATGGTCGCGCTCGCGGGAACGCAGGCGACCTACCACCCGGACCCCGGATTCGTGGGCGTGGACTCGTTCACCTATGCGGCTTTCGACGGCTTCAAGGAGTCGAATCTCGGCACGGTCAGCGTGACCGTCGGTTCGGCGGCGACCGCCGACGAGCATGATGGCGACGGCGACGGCCTGCCCGATCTGGTCGAGTATGCACTCGGGCTTTCGCAGCAGTTCCCGACCTCGCCGGGCGTGCTCGTTCCCTCGCTGCGGGACATCGGCGGCACGATCTACTACACCTATCGGATTTCCCGGGCTCCCGCGCCGGGCGATGCGACGGTGGTGGTCGAGTTCACCTCGGACTTCGCGAACTGGACGCCCGGCGTGGTGATGACCGACACCGACTTCGTGCTCGATGTCCGCGACCCGGACCCGGCGGCGCTCCACTCCGCCCGCTTCGTGCGGGTGAGGGCGGAGCGGTGAGCGAGGAGCTTGACCGACGATCGCGGTGCGGCTGAGATCCGCATCGTGATCAAAAGGTGTCTCCTGGCTCTCGCAGTGCTGTTCGGGGTGGGTTGCGAGGAACGGGCTTCCGTGTCCGGGGATGTTGAGCAACCCGCGGATACGGCAGGCGAGTCCGGGTCGCGGGCAGCGCCGGGCGGAGAGGGAGGCCCCGAGGTCCCTGGATCGGACTCGGCAAAGTCCAGGGTTCGCGAGGCCGGGTGGGACGAGAAGGCTGTCGAAGTGGAACCGTTTTCCGATCGGCCGGGGTTTGCGATCAGTCCTTTCACCGGTGAGGAGATCGATGTGCGGGGTGCGTTGGGAGGCTCGCTGATCGACGATCCATCGTCCCCCGACGGAGCCCTCCGGCGCGTCCGTCTGCCGGAGAACCATCAACCGGTGGCAAGGCCGGTCCCGGGAAAGCCGGGATTCGCGTTTTCTCCTTTCAACAACAAGATCATCGATCTTGTGGGCATTCCCCCAGGCACGCTCGTTGCGGATCCGGCCTATGCGCCGTCTGAAAAGAAATACTTCCGCGCTCCGGAGCCCGATGAGGGCGGGCAGGATGAGGAGGATGGAAGGTTGGATCGGTGATCGGCCGTGAAGCCGCAAGGCGGAGATTTCGTTCGTCCTGCGGGCTTGGTCTGGCCTACGAAAGTCCATGCAGCCCGCGCCCCGTTTCGAGGAACTCGACTACCGACAGACGCCTTTGGGCGAGCTCATCCTGCGGCGGCGGACGCTGCTGCCGCTCGACAATCTCGAGGTCTATGAGGTGATCCTCGGCGACGCCTATCTCATGACGAGCCTCTTCACCGAGGTCGAGCGGGCGCTCTCGCGGCTGGGGCTGGCGGCGGCTTCGGAGAGCTTTCCGGGCGAAGGGAAACTCGACGTGGTGGTCGGAGGACTCGGGCTCGGCTACACCGCCCGCGAGGCGCTCGACCAGGGGGCGGTCGGCTCGCTGATCGTCATCGATTTTCTCGAACCCGTGATCGAGTGGCACGAGCAGGGACTGGTGCCGCTGGGAACCGGACTGACGGCCGATCCGCGTTGCCGGTTCGTGCATGGCGACTTCTTCGAGATGGCGCTTGGCGGCGGCTTCGACCCGGAGTCCGGAGGACGCAAGTTCCACGCCGTGCTGCTCGATATCGACCACTCGCCCGACAAGCTGCTCCATGAACGCAACGCCGCATTCTACCGTGCCGACGGTCTGCGAAAACTGGCGGACAAGCTGCATCCCGGCGGAGTCTTCGCGCTGTGGTCGGACGATCCGCCCGAGGCGACCTTCATGACGGCGCTGGAGGAGGTGTTCGCGGACTGCGGGTCGCACGTGGTGACCTTTCACAACCCTCATCAGGACCGCGAGTCGGCGAGCACGGTCTATGTGGCGCGGACTCCCCGGTGAGACTCCGCTTGCGGAGGCTCGGGTCGGAGCGTTAGGGTCACCTGCTATGAGTGATCATATTTACAAGAAGATCGAACTGGTGGGTTCCTCGACCGAAGGCGTGGAGAAGGCGGTGGAGAACGCCGTGGAAAAGGCTTCGAAGACCGTGCGCAACATGCGCTGGCTCGAAGTGAACGAGATCCGCGGGCACATCGAGGACGGCAAGGTCGCCCACTGGCAGGTCGGGGTGAAGATCGGGTTCACGCTGGACGAGTAGCCGCCCTGTGACAGGCCGCCGTCGGTGTCACCGTTTAGCCGGGATGAGATGGATGTTTGCCTGCTGGATCGGCCTGGCTCTCGGAGCGTCGGCGGCGACCAAGGTGGCCGTGATCGGCGATTCGATCTCAACCGGAGCCGCCGCGGAGAACCCGGCGACCAACGGCTATCCGGCGGTGCTCGATCGCCTGCTCGGTGATGATTACGACGTCAGGGCCTTCGCCATCGGCGGACACACGCTGGTGAGGAAGAGCCGCGCCTCGTTGATGTGGAAACCGGTCTATCGGGAGGCGCTCGATTTCGCTCCCGACCTCGCGGTCGTCATGCTCGGAACCAACGACAGCAACTCGGGAGGCGGGGATCATTGGCAATACCAGGCGGATCTTGAAACCGACCTGCTGGCCATGGTTTCCGACCTCAGGAAATCGAATCCGCAGGTGCTGATCCACATCGCCGGTCCTCCGCCGATGTATCCCGACAAATCCGGGCTCGGGGCGGACCGGGTCGCGAACCTCACGGAGCGCCACGGCAGGCTTGCGCAGATCCGCGAGCGGTTCGGGGCCATTGCCACGAAGGAGCCCGGGGTGCTGATCCATGATCTCGCGCGGGTCTTCGGTCCGGAGGAGACGACCGACGGCGTCCACCCGACGACGGCGGGCCATGCGAAGCTGGCGGCGCACCTGGCGGAGATCCTCACGCTAGAGTTCGATGAGGGTTGTCGTATCGGGGATGAATTGAAGTCTCTCGGGGCAAAGTGCGGCGATTTCCACGGCTTCGAACGCTACGACTTCCGGCCGGCGGGACTGGAACGTGACGCGATCATCGTGGCACCGAAGCAGGCGGCGGTCGGCCGGCCGTGGATCTGGCGGGCGCGCTTCTTCGGGCACCAGCCGGCGCTGGACCTGCAGTTGCTCGACCGGGGTTGGCACCTGGCCTATGTCGATGTGGTCGATCTTTACGGCGGACCGGAGGCGATGCGGATCTGGGATGCGTTCCATCGATTCGCGACCGACCGGCTCGGGCTTTCGGCGAAGCCGGTGCTGGAGGGCATGTCGCGGGGCGGGCTGCCGGTTTTCCACTGGGCGATCCGGCATCCCGACCGGGTGACGGCAATCTATGGCGACAATCCGGTCTGCGATTTCCGGACCTGGCCGGGTGGTCTGGATGGCAGCCGGGGATCGAAGCGTGACTGGGTGCGCCTGCTCGCGGCTTGGGGGCTCGACAAGGAGCAGGCAAAGACGCATCCGCAGGTGGCGGACCGACTTGAACCGCTGGCGGCCGCGAAGGTGCCGGTGGCATTGGTGATCGGAACGGCCGACAAGGTGGTGCCGCCGGCGGCCAATGCCGAACGGGTGGCGACGCGCTACGAGGAGCTGGGCGGGCCGGTGAAGGTGTGGCGCAAGGAAGGATCGAGGCATCATCCCCACGGCCTGCATCCACCGGATGAACTGCGGGCTTTTCTGATCGAGTCCTGGCGAACGGCGCAGTCTCGGGGAGGTCCATAGCACCCGTCAGTGGCATGACCGTCCCGGTCATGAACGGACAAGGAAAGGACCAATCGCTCCGGTAGTTGGTTCCCAAGGCAAACGATAACCTCCCTGCTCATGACCGGGACGGTCATGCCACTGGTGGACGACGCCTGCGTTGCCCTTGGAGAACTCATCCCGATTTTCAGAGGTCGTGTGAGGTCGTCCGCTCGCCTTGGGCTGGCACACGGGGCTTCTCCCAGATGCGTCGCTGCGGTTAGTTTCGGGCTGTGAAGATCGAACCGATCGGACGCCTCAGAACCTGCTTCGGGGAAAAATTCGCCGTTCCGCGTCAGCCGGGACTATGTCCGTCTGCCTGGGGGCGGCTGGTGTTCGTACCGGAATACCGTAGCCGTGAGGCGGTGCGTGGTCTGGAGGGTTTTTCCCACGTCTGGCTGATCTTCGGGTTTCACCTGACGGCGGACCGCGGATGGTCGCCCACGGTGCGCCCGCCACGGCTCGGCGGCAACGAGCGGGTGGGGGTCTTCGCCAGCCGCTCGACCTTCCGCCCGAACGGACTGGGTCTTTCGCTGGTGCGGCTGGAAAGGATCGATCTCGATGCGCCCGATGGGCCGGCGCTGGAGATGGGCGGAGTCGATCTGGTGGACGGAACGCCGGTCTTCGATGTGAAGCCCTACCTGCCGTATGCCGAGGCCCTGCCGGATGCCCGCGGTGGTTTCGCGGCGGAAGCGCCGAAGCGTCTGCAAGTCGAGGCGGGCGGGCATCTCGACGACTGGGATGATCGGGATCGCCGGGTCGTGCTGGAGGCGCTGTCGCTCGACCCCCGTCCCGCCGCCGGGCGGGAGGAGGCGAACCGCGAGTTCGGGGCGCTGCTTTGCGGACGAAACGTGCGATTCTGCATCGACGAAGGGATCTGCCGGATCACGGGGATCGGTTGAGCATTGAAAGCTTAAGTTATCCGTAGTATGTCCTCAGGCGTGAAACGTCAGCTCTTTCGGATCGGTGTCCTTGGTGGTCTGCTCTGTGTGGCGGCGTGCAAGAAGGATCCGGGGGCGGAGAGCCGCGAAGCGGTGGGTGAGGCCGGCTACCGGATCGACCAGCCCGCCTTCTTCCGCGCGGCCGAAAGCGACGACCTGAAGGCGCTCGACGGCATGATCGACTCGGGGATGGAGGTGGGCACCCGCGATGCGACCGGCCGGACGGCCCTGCATGCCGCGGCCGGGTCCGGGGCGATGAAGGCCATCGATTTCCTCCTCGACCGCGGGGTGGAGGTGGACGTCCGCGACGACAAGGGCCGGACGCCGTTGATGGAGGCGGTGGAGCGGTCCACGCCGGAGACCGTGCGCTACCTCCTCCGCCAGGGTGCCGATCCGCGGGTCAAGGACGAGGAAAGCTACAAGCCGCTGATGCTCGCGGTGAAGGAAGGTCGCTCCGAGATGGTTGGCGAGCTGGCACCTTACGTCCGGGAAGATCTCGATGACGCGCTGCTGGTCGCGGCGATCCTCGGGCAGGCGGACGCGATCGACGAGCTGACGAATTTCGGCGCGAGCATCTATGCGCGCCTGGACGACGGACGGACCGCCCTGATGCTGGCGGCGGAGAAGGGGCAGGCCGAGGCAACCGAGATGTTGCTGGCGATCGGTGCGAACCGTTTCGCGATGGATGCCGAGGGCCGGATGGCGGCGGACTTTGCGAGGGAGGCGGGGCACGGGGAACTCGCCGATCGGCTGGCGGGGGAACCACGAGAGGGCGACTTCGAACTGGTCGAGCCCGCGGAGCTGGGTGCCGAAATGGTCGCCCGGGTCGCGGAAGAGACCGCTCCGTCCGTGGCGATGACCGAGGCTGACGAGACGGTCGCCGTTGATGAAACGGGCGAGGAGGTGGCGGTCGTGGAAGACGAGGGAGGGACGCCTTGGAACGATCCCGTGCCCGGCCAGGGCGGAGGCGCCTTCGGAGCGCTCCCGGAGCCCCGGTCGGGCGATGAGACGCAGGTCGCCATGCTCGAGGGTGCCGTGGTCGGCTCCGGGGAAGCGACGGCGCCGCCCGAGGGCGGTGCCGCTCCGGAGGCGGCCGATGCCGCCGCGCCCATCGTCATGCGCTCGTACCGGGAGCGGGAGCTTCCGTTGCGCGTCGAATCGACGAGCGGGGGATCGGCGCGGCTCCGCGTCGCGGGCGGCGAGGAGGTCGACGTGCCCGAGGGCGACACCATTCCGGGCTCGAACCTGCGGGTGATCCGCATCGAGCGCCGGATGCAGAGCGGCAAGAACGACGGCGGGGCACCGACCGAGGTGTCGGTGGTGGCCGTCGAGGACACCCTCAGCGGCGTCGAGCGTGAGCTGATCGTCGGGCTGCCGGCCCTCGCCCATGATCCGGTGGCGCTGGTCGAGGATTCGGCCAGCGGGAAATACTACGTCGCTCGCACCGGACAGCGTTTCCGCTCGGCCGACGGCCGTGATTTCCTCGTCGGGGACGTGCGCCGGAACCAGGTGGTGATCGAGGACCTGGAGTCCGGCGAGACCATGACGCTGCCCCTGCGGGGTCCCCGCGGCTGAGCCTTTGAACCCATGGACCAACCGACCACGCTTCGCCCCGGGGAATCCGTCCGGCAGTTTTCCGTCCTCCTGCAGAACCGCGCGGGCGCCCTCGCGGCGCTGGCCAAGCTTCTGCGGAACAATTCGATCGAGGTGGTCGGGATCAGCGTCCAGGACTCCCGCGACGCCACGGTGGCGCGCCTGGTGGTGACCGATCCGGACGCCGCCGAGCAGATCTTCATCGAAAAGGGGATTCCCTACACCTGCTCGACGCTGGTGGTGGTCGAGCTGCGCGAGTCCGGTCCCGGGCTGCTGCAGGTGCTCGACACCCTGATGGTGGCCGAGACGAACATCGACTTCGCCTATGCCCTGATGCCCTCGATCGACGGCGGCGCGCGGCTGGCGATGCACGTCGAGGATCACGAGTTCGCCGCCTCGGTGCTGAACACGGCGGGGTTCAAGATCCTATCGCAGGCGGACCTGAGTCGATAGGGGGCGGGTGCCTTCCGGAGCATCGACATTCCTGTCGATCATCGAGCACATCCCCTGCCGGTGCTGATCGACAGGAATGTCAATGCTCCGGAACGCGCCGGTGATCTTCCATTCACTCCGTCCGCGACAGCCGGGTGAGGCCGCGCTGGATGAGTTGACCGTCCACCGCCGTGGCGAGGGGTTCGTCGAGATAGACGGTCACCTCCTCGTTGTCGAAACGGATGGCGTGGAGTCCATCGTCGGGAATTTCCGCGAAGGCCTCGACGAGGCTCTTCATGTCGCGCACCGGCCTGCCGTTGACCTCGGCGACGACCAGGTTGCGGAGCGGTTCGTAGCCGACGGTGGCCGGGGTGGCGATGACGCCGGAGAGGAACACGACGCGGTCGAAGCGCTCCTCGTAGTCCTCGGGGTTCTCGTAGACGTTGAGCAGGTCGAGCGGCGCGCGGGATTCCCATTCCTTGCCGAAGGACTGGAGCAGGGGACGGGTCAGTTCCTGGAACAGCATCCCGCCCTTGATCAGGAAATTAGGAGCCTTGCCGTAGGTGTAGTCCGGCACCAGGCGGTCCTCGGCGTCGATCCGCTCGAGGGTGGCGCTCAGTTCCAGTTCCTCGCCGTCGCGAAGCACGCGCATCGAGATCGTTTCGCCGGCACCCTTCGAGCCGCGCACGAGGTGGCTCCAGAACACGCGGTCGAAGTCGGGGTCGTCGTAGTAGCCGAGACGGTCGATCTCGTGGTCGTCGATGGCCAGCAGCACGTCGCCCTTGGCAAGTCCGGCTTTCGCGGCCGGGCCGTCTTCCCGGACCGAGGAGACGTAGATGCCGCCCTGATCTTCCGGCAGCTTCAGCCAGTCGCGGAAATTCGAGTCGTCGGTCGAGGTCGTCGCGACGCCCAGCGACGGGAAGCCGAGGTATTCGCCGTCGGCGGCATCGTCGAGGAAACGGCGGACGATGGGCGTGGACGTGACGTCGCTGATCTGGTCGTCGGAATTGTAGTTGGTGAGCATGCCGGCGAGCCGGTTCTCGTGGTAGACCGGAAGCGAGAAGCTGCTGGCGGAGTTCTGCATCGAGGCCTTCACCTCGTAGGCGAGGAAATACTGCCCGGGGAGGAAGTTGGAGATCACGTCCACGCTCTGGATCGGCCCGCTGGTGACCAGCGGCAGCCCGTTGTTCTCCACCTGCACGATGTCGAGCGTGTCGCCCGGCGTCGGGGTCTCGGCCAGTTCCACCGGGACCAGTTCCTGGAAAAAGTCATCCTCCCCGTTTTCGAGGGCGAGCAGGGCGAGGTTCGCCTCGTAATCGACGGCCTCGACCTTCGCCGGGGCGAGCTTGAGGCCGTCGGTCGTCTCCAGTTCGAGGTAGGTGGCGTCGGTGACCATCTCGGCGGTCGTCAGGACCCGGGGACCCGCGACCACCGCGCCGAGCGAACGGCGCTGGCGGGGCGGGTTCTTCTCCCACGGCTGGCGTTCGTTCCAGTCCTGCCGGGTCGAACTCACCCGCACGGTGGAAAGCGTCGGATCGAAGGCGGGCTTCTCCGCTTCGGCGGCGACCTCCGGTCCGGCGGCCAGGGAGACCTCGGAGACCGGCGCGGGCCGCTCGCAGGAGTTGAGCAGGGCGGCCGCGAGAATGAGGAAGGGTGCGGGTTTCATTCCTGGAGATTGGAGAGTTGGTCGATGGCGTAGGTGCGCTGCACGCGTTCGTTGGCCGCGGCGACCTCGGCGCCGGGGATGATCACCGGGCGGGTGGTGCCGAGCAGTTCGATGACGAAGAACTCGGGAGGACTCCCGGGATTGAGAAGTTCGTGGGCCTTCTGGAGCGAGGTCACCTTCTCGCCGTTGATCTTGTCGACCACCTTGCCGGTGAAGCCGTCGAGCTGGCTGTTGATCGGGTCGCTCTCAATGCGGGTGAGGATCACCACGTCCTTGAGTTCGGTGAAGATCCCTTCGGAAAGGTAGTCCTCGTAGAGGCGGCGGACGTTGATGTCCTCGAACTTGGCGGTCGCGAAGAGGTTGGTGTCGAGCGGCTGGAACACCAGCCCGGCGAAGACCACGTAGCGCGGCTGTTTTTCGTACTGGATGGCATACATCCGGTTCTGCGGGAGCGGCTTCAGGGAAACGTCCTGGTCGTGCCAGGTGTCGCCGGAGCGGTAGCGGAGCTGGACGGTGTCGCCGGCGAACTTCCGCTCGACGATCTCGTTGAGGTCGACCTTGGCGCCGTCGATGAGGATCTGGCCGGCACTGTCGATCGGGTTGCCGTCGATGCCGGTCAGGATGTCGCCGGGCTTGAGGATGCCGTCGCAGGAGCCGCCGGGGATCACGTTGGTGACCAGCACGCCGAGGTCGTCGTCGGGCAGCTTGAGCGCCTGGCGCATCGCCTGGTTGAAGAGCGGGAAGGTCGACATGGCGAGATCGACGTAGTGGTCATACTTGCCGTCCTCGATGTCGGTGAGGAAGCGCCGCACGACCGGGGTGGGGATGATGTAGCCGGTGTTGTCGGCGTCGCGGAGGCCCTGGAAGGCGACGCCGATCACCTTGCCGTCCTGGAGCACCGGGCCGCCCGAGTTGCCGGGGTTGATGGCGGCGTCAATCTGGATCACGAGGTGCTGGTCGGCCCGCGAGTGCGAGTAGCTGGAGAAATCGACGCGGGAGACCACCCCCTGGGTGACCGAGAGGCGCTGGCCGCCGACCGGGTAGCCGATGACCCGCACCTCGCTCTCGAGCTCGGGCACGCCTCCGATTTCAAACACGGGAAACGACTCGAAGTCGGAGAAATCCTCCACCGCGAGCAGCGCCAGATCACAGTCGTGGGCGAGG
>CALGOH010000236.1 GCA_937957985.1 uncultured Verrucomicrobiae bacterium | reverse complement strand
CCTCGCTGGTGCTGGGCAGCACCAGGATCGATGCGGCGTCGAGCGCGTCCTTCAGCGACATCCCGCTGTCGCCGCCGACGAACCCGAGCAGGTAGGCACCCCGGGTGACGACCTCGTCGCCGGGAAACAACCCGGATTCCACCTCGATCCAGCCGCCGCCCTTCTCGCCGAGAACCACGGGGGCCTTGATGAACGCGTTCGGGATATCGAAATCCGCGACAAACACGACGCGCGAGGCCGGATCTCCCTGAACCGCATCCTCCGGCACCGCCATCACGTTCTGCCGCGACGAGACGATGATCTCAAATTCCGCCCGCATTCCGGGAAGCAGCCGTCCGTCCGGATTCGGCACCTCGAAGACGCCCTCGATCGCTCCCGCGTCGCGGTCGGCGCGCACGCCGAAGCGGTCCAGCTCCGCCTCGACCGGCTCGCCGCCCAGGGCGGGAAACGAGATCCGTGCCCGGGTCCCGACCCCGATCCCCGCCGCCATCTGTTCGGGGATGCGGGCGATGACCCACATCTTCGACCGGTCGGCGACGTCCAGCAGGTCCTTGTCGGGCTGCACCGGCTGGCCCTTGAGCACGTGGGTGCCGGTGATCAGCCCGTCGTGCGGCGCCTTGAGCTCGATCACGGGCGGCGGGTTGCCGGGCTGGCGGCTCTCGACGCGGACCAGCACCTCGCCTTCGCGCACCGTGTCGCCGACGAAGGCGTTCACCTCGATCGCACGCCCGGCGATGCGGGACGAAACCGAATACTGGTTGCCCGGGATCTCCTCGACCCGTCCTACGGCGAAGATCGTACTTTCGAAGTCCCGTTCCTCGACCGTCACGGTCTCGAGGCGCAGGTTCCTCACGCCGGTCTCGTCGAGGATCACCGTGTTGGCGATCCGCTCGGGATCGAGCGCCTCCTCGGCGGCGGGAAGCAGGGCGATGAGCGCAGCCGGAAGGACCGGCAAGAGGACGGCTTTCATGAAAAGAAGCGTGATTGAGGTTTCCCGGAGACCCGAGTAGAGTCCGGCATGAGTTCGACGCCCCATGAGCGAGTGGCCCGATACCGGAATGAGATTCTGGCACTCGCCGCCCGGCATGGGATCGGTGAGATCCGCCTCTTCGGTTCGGTGGCGAGGCGTGACGACGGGCCGGACAGCGACGTTGATTTTCTCGTCCGGAGAATCCCGCACAGCGATCCTTTCCTGATGGTCGACCTCAAGGCGGCGCTGGAGTCCCTTCTCGGCTGCAAGGTGGATCTGGTAACCGACCAGCCGCTCATGAAGCCGCGGCTGAGGCAATCGATCGAACGGGATCTCGTCGCGCTGTGAGGTCGGATTCCGAACGGCTCCGGGACATGGTCGAAGCCATCGATCGGGCGCTGCGGCATTGTCCGGATTTCCCGGAGTTTCAGGCCAACGAGGTGGCCCGGTATTTTCTGCTGAAGCAGGTGGAGATCATCGGCGAGGCGGCTTTCAAACTCAACCGGGATTTCAAGGCGGATCATCCCGAAATCCCCTGGCGCAAGATCGAAGGAACCCGGCATATCCTGGTCCACGACTACTTCGATGTGAACTGGGACACCCTGTGGGACATCGTCGAGACCCATTTGCCGACGCTGCGGCACCAGCTCGGCGGCTTGCTTGGCGGGTCCGAGGAGGAAGGGTAAATTCATCGGAGCATTCGGTTTCACGGTTGGCCGAGGGCGGTCTCGTAGCGCACACGCGCCAGGTGGAACTGCTTCAGGGCGTCGAGCCGGGCCACCGCCAGATCGAGCCGCTGTTCGCGGGCCCGGAAGACCGTGAGCAGGTCGCTCTGGCCTTCGTGCCACGCCTTTTCGGCAACCTGCGTCTGCTCCGCGGCCTGCGGCAGCAGCTCGTTCTCGATCTGGCTCGCGAGTTCCGCCCATTCGAGCATCTCCCCGCGCGCGGCCTCGGCCTCGAGTTGGATGCCCTCGTTCAAGGCCCGCACCTCCCGCCGCCGGCGCTTCGCCTTCGCCTCGGCGGCCTCGATGTTGCCCTCGTTCTTGTCCCAGAGCGGCAGCGGAATGCTGACGCGGACACCCACCACGGCCTCCTTTCCCGCCGCCTCCGGGGCATCCACGACCCTCTCGCCGGCAACGAAGAATCCGGCCTCCATGTCGCCATAGCGCCGGGCTCGCTCGATCGCCGCCTCCTGCTCGGCGGCAACCACCGCCAGCCGCGCGATCTCCAGCGCGGGCCTTCCACTGGCGTCGGCATCCGGCGGCATGCGCAGCCCCGGCAGGCCGCCCGAGACGTGCAAGGGCTCCCCGGGCTTCATCCCGAGCAGCGGCTTCAGTTCACCCACGTTTCGCTGTTCCTCGGCGGCGAGCTGCCGGCCCTCGGTCGTGAAGCGGGCCGTCTCGAGCTTCGCCTGGCCGGCCTCGATCACCGAGGCCTCCCCCTTCTCCGCCACCTCGTCGATGAAGGCGGCCAGCTCCTTCGCCAACGTCGCCTGCTGCTCGATCAGCTTCCGCCGCTCGCGCACCGCCAGCACCCGCACCATCGCGGCCCGCGCCTCGCCGATCAGCCGGTTTTCGACCTCGCGGATCTCCGCCTCCGCCGCCTTCACGCCGGTCACTCCGAGCTCCTTCTCCAGCGAGAGCCGGTGGGTGACGGGAAATCTCTGGCTCAGGCCCAGTTCGAGACTCTTTTCCGCGAAGCGGTCATTGTGGTCGAAGCCGATCTCGATCTCGGGATTCTCCAGCCGGCCGGCCTGTTTCATGCGACCGACGGCCTCATCGACCATCAACCGCGCCGCGGCGAGGTGGGGATTCTGGCTGCGCACCCGGTCCGCCACGCTGTCGAGCGTGACGACCGCCGCCGGATCGGCCAGCACCGGCAGCAGCAGGGTGATGAAAATGAATGTGGATCTCATGAAGAAAGCGGATGGACAAAAGGGGCT
>CALGOH010000235.1 GCA_937957985.1 uncultured Verrucomicrobiae bacterium | reverse complement strand
GGCGACCACCGAGATCTACACTCTTTCCCTACACGACGCTCTTCCGATCTACTACTTCATCGAGGGTCCCGATGGGCGCCTGCGCATCACTCCGGGGATTTCACCGGAAAACTTCACCCCCATCGGACTGGTCGCCTCGGACACCGCCTTCGACCTCGCCGTGGCCAGGGAGACCTTCACCGTCCTCGCTTCGTTGGGAAAACAGTTCGGCTCCCCGGGCACGGACATCGAGCGTTGGCAGAAGATCCTGGAGAGCTTGCCCGAGTACCGGGTCAACGAGGACGGCGCCCTCGCCGAATGGCTCACCCCGCGTTTCAAGGATGTCTATAACCACCGCCACAGCTCGCATCTCTACGGGCTGTTCCCCGGCTTTGAACTGCGCGGCCCCGATGCCGACCCGCGTCTGCTTCCGGCGGTCAGGGAAGCGGTCGCGCGGCGCCTGGCATTTGACACCCCGTCGGGCCACGGCCTCATCCATCTGGCGCTCATGGCGGCCCGGATTCGCGATTCGGAAGAAGTGCTGCTCCAATTGGACCGGCTCAGCCGCCGACGCTATTTCCACGCGGGCTTCGTGTCGTCCCATGATCGTGATCTTCTCTGCTACAATCTCGACGCCTCGCTGAGTCTGCCGCGGGTCCTGATGGAGGCCCTGGTATTTTCCGTGCCCGGCCGCATCGAGCTGATGCCCGCCTGGCATGAACGCCTGGGCGCGGAGGGCAGGATTTCGGGAATCCTTGCCGCGGGCGGATTCACGCTGGACCTGGAATGGCGAAACGGAAAGCTCGCTGGGGTGGCCATCGCCGCCCGCCGGGACGGCGAAACCGCGGTGATTTACGGAGACCGCCGACGAAAAGTGAGTCTCAAGGCCGGGGAGACCATCCGGCTCGACGCCGACTTGCAGGCCAAGGATTGATCCCGTGCCGCAGAGCGCCATCCCCGTCTCTCCGCGGCAGGCGGTTCGCGCCCCGACCCTTGGCCGCTCACGGTTCCCTTGCGCATCGCTCCCGGTTGGGTTTGGGGGAAGAAATGTAAGCCCGGTTTTGGGAAGGAATGCAACTAGACATTTGCTTGGAATTTGTATCAAACTCTACCGACTCCATGGCCGTCTCGGACCGATCTTTATGAATGCAAACCGATCCCATTCTGACACAATCATGAGAATCCCCTCCCGCAAGCGCTTCGCCTCGCTCATCGTTGGGACGGCGATCGCGACGGGCTTCACGGCCCATGTTTTTGGCGTAACGCTCGACGATGTCGATGCCAAGCGCGTCCGTGACACCAACAACAACGGAACCGGCAACGTGGCGGAAGCCGATGTTCTCGATGCCGGTAAATATTCGACGAGCCAAGGACACTCGGTTTTCGTCTTTCAGATGACCGGTGTCGTCGATCCCTCCAAGATCACCTCCGCCGACTTTTCCGTCACTCTGATTTCGACCGCCGGAACTCCTACCGACTTCAACATCGACGCCTATGCCATTCGCAAGGCTGCGACGCCGACCATTCTCGCCTCCGATTACGAAACAACGGCGCAGTTGCTGATGGCGGACTTCGGCGGTGACAATACCACGGTTGGCAAGCGATCGCTGGATGCGACCGGACAAGACACCTTCGCCACTTGGCTGCGGAACAACTGGGTGGATGGTGAATACCTGTTCATCGGCCTCAAGACCGATCCGCTGACCTTGGGCGGCAGTTTCCGGACTTCGCGCTTCGGGAGTTCAGCCGGAGGATGGACCGCCAACTCGACCGACGCCCAGTTGATCGTCACCGAGACCCCGGGCGCCGATCCCTACGACGAATGGGCGGGACCCTCGGGCTACAACCTTGTCGGCGGCAGGGACGACGACGACGATGGCGACGGCCTCACCAACTTCGACGAGTTCGCCTTCGGCCTCAACCCGACCAGCGGTGCCTCGGTCAATCCGATCGCCGACATTAGCAGCCTCGAAAGCGACGGCATCTTCAGCTACACCCGCCTCGCCGACAGCGGACTCACCTACACGGTCTGGCTTTCCACCGATCTTCAGGATTGGGGGCTCGAACCGGCGCAGGTAAACGAGCAGGCTGGCGCGCCCGATGGCAATGGCGTGCAGACGGTAGTCGTCGAGCTGCTCTCGCCGCCGGCCGGCGGCAAGGTCTTCGTGCGGGTGAAGGCCGAGGAACCCGCGGCACCATAACCGGAAAATTCACCAACCATCACAATCCAAATCCGAGAATCATGATGAAAAGAAACAACAACAAGCATCTGGCGTTGGCCATCATCGGCGCAGCGACTCTCACCGGACTCACAGCGGATGCCGCGACCACGGTCCTCCTCGACGACGTGGAAGCCCGGCGCGTCCGCGACACCAACAACAACGGAACCGGCGATGTGGCTGAAGCCGACGTCCTCGATGTCGGCAGATATTCCACGAGCCAAGGGCACTCGGTTTTCGTCTTCCAAATGACCGGCGTCGCCAACCCCGCCCAGATCACCTCCGCCGACTTCTCCGTCACCCTGATTTCGACCGCCGGAACTCCCACCGACTTCAACATTGATGCCCATGCCATTCGCACGTCTTCGGCACCGACCATCCTTGCCTCCGATTATCAAACAACGGCGCAGTTGTTGATGGCGGACTTCGGTGGTGACAACACCACGGTCGGCAAGCGATCACTGGATGCGACTGGCCAGGACACCTTCGCCACCTGGCTGCAGAACAACTGGGTGGATGGACAGTACGTGTTCATCGGCCTCAAGACCGATCCGCTGACCTTGGGCGGCGGTTTCCGGGCTTCGCGCTTCGGCAGTTCAGGTGGAGGATGGACCGCCAACTCGACCGACGCCCAGCTCGACCTCACCGTGGTCCCCGAACCATCCGCCGCCCTGCTCGGAGGTCTCGGCTTGCTCGCCCTGCTCCGCCGCAGGCGCATCGCTTGATGCGGTCCGGCTTCTGGACGATCCCCTGCCCTTCCCATCCCTTGATGGGATGGCTTCAAAGAATGGCGATGATGAATTTGAAAGCCGGGGCGCGGAACGATCCTCCGCCCAGGTCGTCTCAAAATGGATATTGAGAGATCCTGTTCATCCGGTCCATCCTGGTTCCCAACTCTCCACGGCCCGCCTTATTCATTTCCCGGCTTGCTCAACCCGGGCGAGAGGTTGTCCGTAGCGCCGGGTTTCGCATACCAATGCGTGGCCGCGGCCAGGTCGATCTTGACGACGTCGCGGAACGTGGTGCTCACCTCGAGATCGAATTTGAGGGATTTCCAAAAAGGAATGGCGTCGAGCGCGCGAGTGCGGTTGCACACCGCGAGACCCGGTCCGCGGTTGCCGTCAAACTTCGGCACGGCGTGGAATGGGGCCTCGAAGATGTCGCCGGCCCCGCCGTGGGCAAAGCCGTAGTAATCCTCGGCACCGGTTCCGGCATGCGAGGGAAACGGCTCGCCATCGACGAATATCCGCTCGTCCCCCTCGCCCCACCAGCCGTGTCCCTGGTGACGGATCGACAGGGTGTCGCCCACATAGATCCCCTGCCCGGCGATTTCGACGTAGTTGAAATCGGATTTCGGTTCCGACGGAATGTCGGGGACCTGCCGGAAATTGGAGTGGAAAAGCAACGAGCGATCGTCCCATGTCCACGACCGGGTCGCGACATCGCGCAGGCTGACTTTGACTTCCCGACTTCCCCGGTTGGTCACTTCGATGATGCCGGAGCGTTGATAGGGCATGACCCAATAGCACGTCATCGAACCGTCCCCAGCCACCGTTTGATACCAGCCGCGCCACGGATGCAGGCCGGGACCCGTGCCGAAGAAGTCGCCCACGGGGCACCTGACGGTGGTTTCGCCATCGAAGGACATCGAAACCACGGTGGATCGTAGGGCCGCGGCCATGTCCCCGGCATCGAGCTGCAGCGTGATCCCGGCGACCGCGCGCGGGCCGTCCGGCAACGGGAGTGACAGGCTTCCGCCCGGGCCGATCGTTTGGGAAACCGGATCGAGCGATGCGACCGCCGCCGGGATCGACGCTCCAGGCCGTAGCAGCCGTTCCTGGACGTTTCGGATGACGGGCTCGGCAGCGGCGAGCCGCTCCTTGCTGAAGGTCTCCACCCGGGTTCCCTCCGCGTAGCTGCGGTAGTCGATCTGATAAAACGCGCGGTCATGGGGCTTCCTGCCATCCGTCCAGAAATTGCGGTCGTAAGTGATCTTGCAGTGCTTCGCGTAGGGGATGGGCAGATAGAGATTGCGCCCGATCGCACGGACCGCGGACAGCGGCGGACCGGTGAGGCCGCCGTTGAGAAAGTCCTCGCCAGTCATTTCAAGGGTCGGCTTCACGGCATGATCGAGATACACACGGACCGTGCCGACGATCGTCGAGTCGCGGACCGATGGTGGCATCCAGATGCGAACCACGGCTCCGGGGCCGCTGGCGTCCATCATCACCCATTCCGTGCGACCGTCGATTTCCTCGCTTCGGATGAAGTGCGACCAGTCCTCGTTGGCGAACCAGCCCGGCTGGTCGGGCGATTTCTGCGCACGGTTGTAACTGCTCGCCTGAAGGCAGTGGTAGGAGGGCTGTGGCATGCGTGCGATCACGCTCCGGTCCGTCATTTCCTCCAGCATCGAAACGAGGCTCACCGCTTCGGAGCGGGCGAAGGATGCAAGCGTCAGCAATCCGGCGATGGCAAGAACTCGCCCGAGAATCGGTTTGCCGGGTGCCGGTGTCGGGAAGGCGAGAACACTCATGGAGGGTTGGTTTGGAGAAAATGAAGTGCCAAAATCCGCGTCAATCTCGAAAGTCGGACATGTAAGAGATGACCCTGAAGGGGACATTCAGAAAACCTCCAAGGGTCTTATGACGATCGACGGTGGATCCGGGGGAATAGGAGCGGTTGGCCGGGCGGCATCCGCTCTGCGACCACACCCGGGCGGGTGGTCATCTGGCCTTTCCCGATTCCCGCGTTTTCTGTCGATAGACCGACGGAGTTTGTCCCGTTTGGCGGCGGAAGAAATTCACGAAGCTCTCCAGACTTTTGAAGCCACATTCCTTGCCGATGGCCGTCACGGTGTCGTCGGTTTCCTGCAACATCCGGCAGGCCTTTTCGATGCGCATTTTGCGCAGATACCGCCCCGGCGTGTCGCCGGTGACGGCTCCAAATTGCTTGTAGAAGGTGTTTCGTCCCACTTTTGAAAGCCGGGTCACATCCCCCGCGGTCAGCCCGCGGTCGGCATGCGCCTGCATCCGGTCGATCGCTCCGGCGACGGCGCGGTGGCCCACATCCCGCAGGGCCGTGGAACCCCGCGGAAAGATGGCACCGCCGGAGACCCGGACGATCGGAGGCGGCTGCTCGCCCCGCAGCAGGCGGATCATCGTTTTCAATGCCTCCTCTCCGATGCTTCGGTTGGGCGGGACGTAGCTGGTCAGCCGTGGCTCGCATCCGAAACACAGGTCCTCCGCGTCCGTGCCGATGATTTGAACGTCTTCCGGTACCCGCAGGTTGAGTCGGTGACACCACTGAAGACCGAAGGGCGCGGATGTGCTCTCGCAGGTCATGATGCCCACGGGCTTGGGAAGCCCGCGCAATCCATCGGTCATGATCTTTCGCCTCTTCCGCCTTTCCGCCGGGCTCCGGGCATCCACGAGCTTTTGCGGAAGGAGCAATTCCGAACCGTCCGGGACGAGCCTTCGGAAGCCCGCGATCACGTTGGACTCCGCCAGTTCCGTGTAGATGCAGAAAAGCGCGATGTTCGACAATCCACACCGGTGAAAATAGTCCCGGCAGGTCGAGAGGGTATCCACGAGGTTCCCGACCACCCAGACTTCGGACAGTCCGGGCGGCGCCACCACCGTGCTCACGAAGGGCAAGCGGGCGAAATGCTCGCGCAATGTCCGCAGGCGCTCGAAATCGCTCATGCGTACGATCAGTCCGTGCGGCTTCCATTCGCTCAACGGCTCGATCACCTTCCCCCGAAAATCGTCCACTTCCTCGTCGAACAGCCGAATCTGAAGGTTGGGGACGCCTTCTCCCGCTCGATACATGCCGTCCAGACCCTGCTGGGCATCCATCTGACGCAAAAACGTGACGACGCCGATCCGCCAAGCCTTTGGTCGATTGCGAGACGATTTCATCTTCATGGCCATGCCATCAGTCGGCCAGGCATGCGTCAATGCGGAAAGAGGAAAAAATGTAAGTCCCAGTTTGGGAAGGCGTGTCAGTGGACGGCCCGGACGATCCGGTCCAGACTTCGCCTCGAAAGTCATAAGAATACCATGCGATGAGAATGAAGTCCCTGATCTTGATTCGCGGCGTGATGAGTCTGCTAGTCGCGACCTCAACGGCGCGTGGCGCCGCCCGGGCCGACGTAGCCACGCCGACCGCGAAGGGCGGGGATGCCATGACTATTTTCCTGGATCATCCCGTGGAGCGGAACTGGCACGAGCCGAGGTGGAGCGTCTCCAGACAGGGACCCATGCCTGCCTCATTCAACGGACTACCGATCGGAACCGGGCAGATGGGCACCATGGTCTGGACGCAAGACGATCGCGTTTGTCTCCAGATCAACCGCGTGGACGTCTATCCCATGAACGGGGAATCGACCAGTTTCTACCAGCGCAACACCGAGTACTGCGGCGGATGCGGCATGATCGACATCATCCTTCCGGACGCCGATGGCAAGGCACTGCCGGCCGAAGGGTTCAAGCGGACGCTCGACCTGCGCACCGGACTGGTGACGATCTCGGCCGGAAAGGTAACGATCAGGGCCGTGGCCGGAATGAAGCGCGACGTGATCGCCCTTCACGTCCAGGACCGGCGGGAGAATCCCGAAGGAGCCATAGCAATCGAGCTGCGCATGCTGCGCCCGCCCGAAGTTCGGCAGGCCGATCATCTGGCCTTGTCTAGCTTTCCCGATGCGGGACCAGACCTCGCTTTGCGCCAGCAGTTCCGCGAGGGGAATTACCGCAACCAGTCGATGCTGGTTTTGCGCGCCTCGCCCGAGGGGAAAGCGACCGCCGGCGAACGGACGATGCGCCTTGAACTTCCGTCAGACCCGGAGGCCACCGTGTTCATCGGCGGGGCTGCCAGCTTCGCCGGCGAGGCCGAGCTGCTGCCGGGTGTGCGGAAGCAGCTCGATGACGCGGAGGCGCTCGGTTTCGACGGACTCCGCCGGGAGTCCGCCGCGTGGTGGGAGGAATACTGGCCAAGCGGGCAAATCACGCTGTCCAGCCCGGATGGGAAGGCCGCGCACATCGAGAAGATGTATCATTTCTACCGGTATGTCATGGCCTCCTCCTCGCGGGGCGCGTTCCCGCCGAAATTCAATGGCATGCTGTGGACCACCCATGGGGATGTCCGCCCGTGGGGTGCGATGCACTGGTGGCACAATACCTCGTGCATCTATGGCGCGGTGCCGGGAACCGATCATCCCGAGCTCGCGATGCCTTGTTTCGAGTTGTACTGGAAGGCGCGGGATCGCGCCCGCCATTCGGCGGAAAAGCAGTGGGGATCGAAGGGCCTGTTCTTTGGCGAGACGATGCCCTTCGATGGCGACGCCCTCCTGCCGAATGCCATCGCCGCCGAGATGCGGGATCTGCTGCTTTTTCGCAAGCCGTGGCCCCCGTCGGAAGCCTTCCTCGACTATGCCGCCTCCGGCAACCCCTGGGCGCCGCGATGGAACTGGAAAGGGGGCGGGCAGCACGTCAACGGCAGGTGGCAGTACACGCTGAAAGACAACCCGCCCCAGGGCCATTGCGTGCATCTGCTGAGCAGCAATGCCCGGATCGCCTATCGGATGTGGATGTACTATCAGTATTACATGGACGAGAATTATCTGCGGAACCGGGCGTATCCGGTCCTGAAGGGCGTCACCGAGTTCTTCCGCAATCTTCCGCTCGTCAGGCTCGGCGAGGACGGCCGTTATCACATTCACGACGTGAATCTCTGGGAATTGGTCATTCACGCTACCGACACGATGGACTGTGTGGCGGGCATGCGCGCCGTGACCGCCGCCGCCATCCGCGCGTCGGAACAGTTGGATTGCGACGCGGATCTTCGCGCGGTCTGGACGGATTTTTATGCGAAGCTGCCGGAATATCCAACGGAAACCAAGGACGGGAACGAATATTGGGTCAATGCCCTGGGTCACAAGGAAACGAGCCCGTACACGCTGTTCCCGGTGAGCTTCTTCCAGGACCTGGCCAATCCGGAGTCGCCCGACAAAAACCTGCCGGAGGTTGCGCGGACGACCTTGGACATGAACTGGAAAGGCGATCCGAAGGAGGGAGCGCATCTCGACGACCTCGACCTCCGCCCCCTGGCCTCGGCGGTCCTTGGCGAGCGCGAGCGCATGGCCGGGGTGCTGTATGCGCTCGTCCTGCCATCCTACCTTCACGAGAACGGGTTCAGTCCCCGCGAAAGCGCCGGCATCGTGCCGGGAACCACCGTGCAGAGCCACGGCGTGATGGTGCAATGCCTGCAATTGGCCCTTTGTGCCTCGCTGGCCGCCGAGCCCGGCGGCGACCCCATCCTCCTACCCTTTCAGGCGTGGCCCCGCGATTGGGATGCCAACTTCTCCATCCGCACCCGCGGCGCCTTCCGTGTCAGCGGCAGTTGGAAGAAGGGCGAACCGGGTGCGCTGACGATCACCTCCCTCGCCGGGGGGACGCTGCGCCTGCGTCCACCCGACGGCTACCGCGTCGAAATCGAGGAGACCGCGCACGACGGGCTGGCGGTTGTAGAGACCCGAAAAGG